>CAMLLI010000391.1 GCA_946480685.1 uncultured Flammeovirgaceae bacterium
TGGCCGAGAAGTGGAATAACTATAAAGAACATGCAAAGCTGGTGAACCCAGCCAATAAACGTAAAGTTGAAGTAATTGTAGTAGGTACAGGACTTGCCGGTGCATCGGCAGCAGCAACCCTGGCTGAACTCGGATATAAAGTAAAAGCGTTTTGCTTTCAGGATTCACCAAGACGTGCTCACTCTATTGCAGCACAAGGTGGTATAAACGCAGCAAAAAATTATAAGAACGATGGCGACTCGGTTTATCGTTTATTCTATGATACTATAAAAGGTGGTGACTTCCGCGCGCGTGAAGCCAATGTATACCGCCTCGCAGATGTATCCAGAAATATCATTGACCAGTGCGTAGCACAAGGTGTACCTTTTGCTCGTGAATACGGCGGCTTGCTCGATAACCGTTCGTTCGGTGGAGCGCAGGTATCGCGTACATTCTATGCCCGCGGACAAACCGGACAACAATTGTTGTTAGGTGCTTACGGTGCACTGGAACGCCAGGTAGGTTTAGGAAACGTAAAGATGTATAGCCGCCACGAGATGGTGGAAGTAGTCACGATCGAGGGTAAAGCTCGCGGTATCATTGCGCGTGATCTTATCACCGGTAAACTGGAACGCCACTTCGGCCATGCCGTAATTCTTGCTACAGGCGGATATGGTAACGTGTTCTTCCTTTCTACCAACGCGATGGGTAGCAACGTAACAGCAGCATGGAAAGCGCATAAGAAAGGTGCATACTTTGCCAACCCTTGCTATACTCAGATTCACCCGACTTGTATACCGGTAACCGGTGACTATCAATCCAAGCTTACGCTGATGTCTGAATCATTGCGTAACGATGGTCGCGTGTGGGTGCCGAAGACACGGGAAGATGTCAAAGCAATTCGCGAAGGCAAAAAGAGACCGGAAGACATTAAAGAAGAGGATCGCGATTATTACCTCGAAAGAAAATATCCTTCATACGGAAACCTGTGTCCGCGCGATATAGCATCACGCGCAGCAAAAGAAGCATGTGATGATGGCCGCGGTATAGTACCATCAGGCTTTGGTGTATTCCTGGATTTCGCAGACGCTATCAAGCGCCTCGGTGTAGATGTAGTGAAAGCCCGCTACGGTGAATTGTTCCCGATGTATCAGAACATCACCAACGAAGATCCGCTGAAGACTCCGATGAAGATATACCCTGCTGTTCACTATACGATGGGTGGCCTTTGGGTTGACTATGAACTGATGACAACCATAAAAGGTTTATACTGTTTAGGTGAAGCAAACTTCAGCGATCACGGTGCAAACCGACTTGGTGCTTCTGCCTTAATGCAAGGTCTTGCCGATGGATACTTTGTTATTCCATATACTATCGGAAACTATTTATCTGGTGAAATATTTACCAAGCCTATCGCGCTTGATCACCCTGCATTCGTGGAGGCCGAGAAAGAAGTACAGGCTCGCTCTGAAAAACTGATCAACATTAAAGGAAAGAAAACTGTTGATGACCTGCACAAGCAATTGGGCAAGATCATGTGGGAGTACTGTGGTATGGCCCGTACAGCAGAAGGTTTGACGAAAGCCAGAAAGATGATCCAGGATTTACGCAAGGAGTTCTGGAGTGATGTAAACGTTCCGGGTACACTGAATGAATTCAATCCTGAGTTCGACAAAGCAGGCCGCGTTGCTGACTTCATTGAACTAGGTGAGCTGATGGTGATCGATGCGCTGAACAGAAATGAATCATGCGGTGGACACTTCCGCGTAGAATACCAGGAAGAAGGCGAAGCGAAACGCGATGACGAAAAGTACGCGTATGTAGCAGCATGGGAACATACATCAGTTGATGCAGACCCTGTGATGCACAAGGAGGCTTTGGTTTATGAGAACATTGAAATGCAAACAAGAAGTTATAAATAATAGGGATCATGAAATTTAACTTAAAGGTTTGGCGCCAGAAAAATGCTAATACGCCAGGTAAGTTAGTAGACTATAGCATTGACAACGTCAATGCCGACATGTCGTTCCTGGAAATGATAGACATATTGAACGACAACCTGGTGCGTAAAGGTGAAGAGCCTATTGCGTTTGATCATGATTGCCGTGAAGGTATCTGTGGTATGTGCAGCATGTATATCAACGGTCGTGCACACGGCCCGCACCATGCAGCCACTACCTGCCAGCTATATATGCGTACGTTTAAAGATGGCGATACTATTTATGTAGAGCCATGGAGATCGAAAGCATTTCCGGTTATAAAAGATCTGGTAACAGATCGTGGTGCGTTCGATCGCATCATTGCCGCAGGTGGTTTCGTAAGCGTAAACACAGGCCAGGCTCAGGATGCCAACGCTATTCCGGTAAATAAAGATGATGCTGAAAGAGCGATGGACGCAGCAGCATGTATAGCATGTGGTGCCTGCGTAGCCGCGTGTCCGAATTCTTCAGCGATGCTATATGTATCTGCCAAGATTTCACAACTCGCTTTGTTACCGCAAGGGCAACCGGAGCGCGATCGCAGAGCAATGTCCATGGTAAGTCAAATGGACGAAGAAGGTTTTGGTAACTGTACGAACATCGGTGCCTGCGAAGCAGAATGTCCGAAAGAAATTAAGTTAACCAACATCGCGCGCATGAACCGCGATTACTTCTCTGCATCGTTCGGTTCAGAAGAAAAAGTTTCAACTGGCGAAGGACACTAACAGCGTCTCGTCTTCAAATAAAAGGAAAGGCTGAAGTAACATTCAGCCTTTCCTTTTTTATTTGGTTTTCAGATGTTAGCGTCATGCGGTTTGCACAGATTCTAAAAAATATCAGGCTTTGCAGAAATTAAAAGCATCGGCTGTGCGTATTAAATTTAGTATGGGTAAATCTTAAATCGATTGTTTAGTTTTTTACTTTTTATAGATTTGTCAGTAACCAAAAGGAAGTCGTGAGTAATGCTATCGTCATAATTCCTACCTACAAGGAACGGGAGAATATTCGCTCGATCATTGATACCGTATTTGGGTTACCCAAAGAGTTTCATATCCTGATCGTTGACGATAACTCTCCGGATGGTACCGCCCAGATCGTAGAGCAACTCCAGCAGGCTTACAACACCCCGACCGAAACAAAACTACATTTACTAAAACGTCCGGGTAAACTCGGCCTCGGCACAGCCTATATTACCGGTTTCAAGTTTGCGCTTGAGCGCGGCTATGAGTATATATTAGAGATGGATGCCGATTTTTCGCACGATCCGAAAGACCTGGTACATCTATACCTTTCATGTGCTGAATTCGGAAGCGATGTTTCCATCGGTTCACGCTATGCTACGGGAGTTAATGTTGTGAACTGGCCGATGGGCCGCGTACTCCTCTCCTATTTTGCAAGCAGTTACGTTCGCCTAATTACCAGTATACCAGTGCATGATACTACAGCCGGCTTTGTATGCTATAGCCGCAAAGTGCTTGAAACTATACCACTCGACCAGATACGATTTGTAGGGTATGCTTTCCAGATCGAAATGAAATTTATAGCCTGGAAATTTGGCTTTGTGTTGAAAGAAGTGCCGATCATTTTTACCGATCGTACGCGCGGAGAATCCAAAATGTCGCCTGGCATTTTTAAAGAAGCATTCTTTGGCGTTTTACAGATGACGATCCAAAGCTGGTTCAAGAAATATATACCGGCACAGCCCTAAAAAAAAATGGTTGACCTTTTTCAGATCAACCACTCAGATTAAAGTTTTTTGAAAGCCTAATCTTGCAAGCCTACGAAAGTGATAGGTCCTACGTGCGACTTCACCAGTTCCAGATCCGGTTCGGTGATCTCGGCTTCGTAGCCATCTTCCTTTAGCATGTTTAGAATGTCTTCCGCAGCTTCACGTTGTTTGTAGATGTGGTAATCTTCTCTTGCAAAAACCGGGTAGCGACCCAGCTTCTGCTCGCGATCAACAAAGTTAAAACCACACAAAAACAATTTGCTGTTAGCATGCTGAATGCGGTAAAGCGGCATCTGCGGATACTTCTGCAGCCATTCTACAACATCTTCGCGTGTACCTTGTACAATTTCCGTCAGCTTGAAAATCCGCATTACTTCGCCTTGGTTGGGCTTGTCCAACATACGCAAGTCAAAGTTGTGAACATAAGCAGACAGACCAACGCATCCGCATAATACCATGAGCGGATTCTGTGCATCACCGTGCAACCGCACATCGAGGTTTTTAGCATTAAAAAACGCTTGAAGCCTGCGGTTTCGCTTCTGGATTGTTGATGTCAGGTCAGGCCTGACAGGATTTTTGAATTTTAATTGCATGACATTAAAACATTTCTGTATAAGGTGGGCTCCTTACAATAACAAAAGTAGGAAATTATTTGAAGTTTAAACGATTATTAACATTGATTAACATTAATCGAAACGAATCGCCTTTATTGGGCTTACGCGCGTAATTACCATCGTTGGTACCAGCAGCACCACCGTAACAACCAGGAAGGTAGTCAGGTTTAACAATCCCACGATTTCCCAATGCCAGCTAATGGGCACAACGCTCATGTAATAATCGTGTGGATTCAATTTAACGAATTTGAACCGATATTGCAGATAACAAAGCCCTAAACCTATCACGTTGCCCAGCAACAAACCCTTCAGTATAAGGCTCACACCTTGGTAAACAAAGATGGAGCGTATCAATTTATCGCCTCCACCAAGTGCCTTTAACATACCAATCATTTGTGTTCGCTCCATCACTAATATTAACACGATGGAAATCATGTTAACGCAAACCACCGTAAGAATAATGCCAAGCAGAATATTGACTTGCCGGCTTAGCAGGTTGAGCCATTCAAACACCTGCTGATAGCGGTCGCTAACCCGTTCAATGTTCAGATCGAAATCCATCTTCTGCCCTATAGCAAGTCCGGCATCATCAATGTGATCAACATCCTTTGTAAAAACTTCAATGCCACCTGCGAGACTGTCTGACCAGTCATTCAATCGCTGGATCAATCGTATATCTCCTATAATTACTTTACTATCAAAATACTCCGAGAGATTCGTCTCATAGATACCGGCCACTTTCAACTTCCGGAAGCGCGGAGGATTCTGAAAGAAATGAACAATGATGTTATCACCAACTTTCAGGTTGAGTTTATCAGCGATGATCTTGCTTATAACAACCTGGTTCGCATAACCTGAGTCCGGGAACTCTATAAATTTTCCCTCCAGTAAATTTTCACCGAACGACTTTATGTCAAAACTTT
>CAMLLI010000392.1 GCA_946480685.1 uncultured Flammeovirgaceae bacterium
ATGTACCTTTGTCATCAGAGACAGTTCCTGTAACCAAGGTCGAGTCTGCGGCCGCATGAATCGCTATACTGGCGAAGGGAACAGGCTGTTGCTGTTCATCGGTAACTTTTCCGGAAATAGTAAAACTCTCCTGAGCAGAAACTGACAAGGTATATAGAAAGAGTGCTATCGCGGGTAAAAATTTCATTGCATAGATCGTGTACGAATTAAAAGTAGATATCGCTGTATGAAAAGACAATGCTGTTTAGGAGCAAAGGTCTTTTAACAGTGTGGAGGACAGTATAGAGGATTTAAAAAAGTATGCCTCTCCGACAGGCGTGTATTCTTAATTTTAATATGAGATACGATGGACGGAGCTCGAATGGCGTAGTGTACAGGATGAACTGCAGGTTGTGATTAATAAAACGGGATGAGACTTTGAGACAACGTAGAGGGTATAAAAAAAGTGAGGCACCAAGCGCCTCACTTTTTTATGTGATGTGTATTTTTAGCGAGTTGCGTTTTGATACGCTTTCAATCCTTGCGAAATATCAACGATGTTGTTCTTGCGATCTACATCTGCCATACGCATGCTCGGATCAATTTCAATTGTTGCAATCTCGCTGGCAGCACGTGTTATCTGCGCTGTATACTGCGGATTTACCCACGGCCATGCCGTAAGATCGGTGCGCTTCACATTCTTGTCTTCAACCGGTTTGCTACCGAGTGTTTCATTCAGCGGAATATAGTATAATTCTTTGCTGCCATCTTTATAGGTAACCACCAGGTCAACCGGCATCGGGAATTCACCCAGGCGCTCAAGTGTCACAAACGTGTTGTTATCTTTTTCAATTACCGTCTTAATCGTGTAGTCAATCTTCTTGGTTGTGTTTATCCAGTAGCTCATATACCACTTCAACTGCATACCGGAAACTTTTTCCATTACACGAATGAAATCATTTGGCTCCGGATGCTTGAACTTCCACGTGTTATAGTAGAGGCGCATGCCTTTGTAAAAATTATCATCACCAATGATATACTTCAGCTGGTGCAGAAATATAGTTCCCATGGCATATGCAGATGTACTATATCCGCTGTTGGTGTTGTAATGATCGGAATGCTGACTGATCGGTTCCTGCAAGCCACGCTTGATCAGGTTGAAGTATGCATTGTAACTGCTGGCATGCGATTCATTCACTGGTGTACCGAACATGACCGCTTCCGATTCCTGGCTTGCAAAATCGGTAAAGCCTTCATCGATCCACGGGTATAATGCTTCGTTGGATGCGAGCACGCCCTGGTACCAGCTGTGTGCTGCTTCATGCGACATCACACCGATAAGACCTTCCAGACTGCCATCACCGAGAATCAGTGTACACATCGGGTATTCCATACCACCATCGCCACCCTGAATGATCGAGTAACTTTCGTATGGATATTTACCGAATGTCTTGTTCATAAACTCAAAATGCTTCACCGCATAGCCTTCCATCTTTTTCCAGTTGGCAATAGTCTTTTCACTTTTCTGATAGAAGAAGTGCAGCTCGGGGCCATTCGGTACCTGTACACGATCATGCATGTAGTCAGGATCAGCGGCCCATGCAAAATCAATTACATTCTTCGCTACAAAATTCCAGGTGAGTTCACCGTCAGCACGTTTTACGGTTGAGCCTTCTTTCTCATAGCCATAACCAATCTTATCAGCATTCACTAGTTTACCGGTACCGCCAATAACGAACGAAGGATCAATGGTGATCTTTACATCAAAGTCGCCCCACACACCGTGAAACTCGCGCGCTACATATTGATAAGCATGCCATCCGCGGAAATCATACTCGGCCATCTTTGGATACCATTGTGTCATGGAGTAGGCTATACCTTCACGGTTGTTTCGTCCGCTTCTTCTGATCTGCACCGGTACCTGCGATTCGAACTTCATATCGAATACAGTTTTTGCTCCGGGAAGAATAGCTTTCGGCAGTGTTACTTCCAGTATAGTACCGTCAACTTTATAGCGGGTATCTTTACCATCCTGCTTCAGCGCAAGTATATGCTGATAGCCGATCTCGTCATCTTTCAGTTTTGATATACGGTCTTTCACGCGTTGGTCAGGATCAGAGATATTGCGCGAACGAACATCCATCATGCTGCCCGGTTGAAAGGCGTTAAAGAATAAATGATAATATACTTTGGTGAGGGTATCTTTGGAGTTGTTATAGTATGTAAGCTTTTGCGAGCCGGTAACTTTATGCGTTTTTACATCGAGGCGTACATCCATGATATACTCCGCACGTTGTTGCCAGCGGTAGTCCTGCGCATGGGCGCACAGGCAGCACATCACAGCAAAAGCAATGAAAACAATATTTTTGAATTGAACCATGTTGGTTGTTTGGTTAATAAGTTATGACAATAATATTCAAAGACTTGAATATTACAAACCTGATTTATGTTGCCTGAGGTCGATAAAGTAGGAAAGGCTGCCTGAAAGAAAGCTGCTTTCCGAATAGGTGAGGGTTTCACCGGGGAGTGCTTTCGGTATGTTATAGTTGTAAGTCAGGGTAAGATTCCAGTTTTTATAGGTCACACTAACAGGTGCACTCAAAGTATAATTCATGATACCGAATTCATTACGCTCCGTAACTTCATACCAGGGCAAACCTTGGCGTACCCTGCGGATCATTTCGCGGACAGTCTCGGGGTAACGTACTTCGGTGATGATGTCGTTGCCGAACAAGGCAAAGAATGCCGGTGCAAAGGCAATACGATCGATGCCTTTCCAGTTACGCTTCTGAAAAGTAAGGTTGATGCCGGGTGCTATACGGTGTACATGTGCATCGCCAAAGTAATAAGCATAATTTACTGATATAGTTACCGGGTGCAGCTCCAGTATAGGTGTTACGGATAATGTATTCTGATACGGTATATAACTGTCGTCATCCTGTTCGGTATAGAAGTAATGATCATAACCGGCCATCGCTGAAAACTTTTTAGAGAATGTGTGGAGGTAACCGACAGACGCAACGGTCAGATAGTAGGAGGGAACAAAGTCTTTACTCCAGAAGCCTGTAACATCAGCATATAGTCCGGAAGAATGATAGTACGATATACCCGGGGCAAGTCCGAAGTTATCAATGCCCAGCGTTCGTCCGGCAGATTGTACATTGCTGTTATAGCCTACACGAAGCGCGAGTTGTGATCCGCTTGCATCATCCAGTTGAAGCAAACTATCAATGAGACTAAATATACTCAGTGAATCCTGAAACGTAAGAATGGAATCAGCATCCGGAAGATCCGATAAAAAAGATTCTTCATCCTGCGCCACAAGTCGTGAGCAGGAGAATATCAGAACCAGGAAGATATTCCTTCGTATCGAATTCATTATGTTGCCAATCAACTGATATATATGTATCAGCGGTAGAGGATTGGCGGCTGGTTACGTGATCAATTATTTCGTTGCTGAAGTTTTTGTTGCCGGCGATCGCGCATGTTATCGAGTCGGTCGCGTTGTCCTTGCCTGCGTTGTATCTGGTCAAGAATCATCTGCCTGAATTTTCGTTCGGCTTCCGGCAGTGTACGAAGCTTCTGTGCCGAAATAACTTTCAGCAATTTGCCCGAGTAATCTTTTTCAAGATCAACTTCCTGCTGCTTCAGTTTCAGACTGAGCTCTACCAGGTCTTTATCATTCTGCTCGGCTGTTTTATTCGGATCGGGATTGCGTTTTGCCTGCCGGTACTCTTTCAGCAAGTGCTGTCGCTTCTCCGAGAACTCACGATATATAGGCCAGAACTTTTCTGCCTCTTCGGGTGTAAGAGCAAGTTGATCCGTAATATAGGCTACACGTGCAGCCTGTATCTTTTGTTTTACTTTCGGATCCTGCTCTTGCTGCTGCAGATCTTCTTCCTGCGCAAACAGCCGGGCAGAAAGCAGCAGCATTACCATTATGTTGGTTAGTATCTTCATCACAAACTGTTTAATTCCATTTCATCGGTTAGTATATCCAGTGTTTCATCATCGAGCTCAAGGCCGTATACTTCCTGCTCAATCTCTTCCGCATCAGCATCATCCAGCGAAGCATGTTCCAATAGTTCGTCCGTAGTCATGTTCGTATCATCGAGATACGTGATCAGGTCTTCCGTCTGTATCTCCGACAGGAGTAATTCTGTTGTTGTCTGATTAGAAGAAGGGGAATTTTCAAACCAGATGAGACCTATCGTAATGATCATTACCAACGGCAGCGCATATTGAAACGCGTAGCGCAGCACCGGGCGCGATGCTGGTTGCTGGCGCTCAGCGATACGTGCCTGGATGGTGCCCGGCAACTTTTCAAAGTAGCCTTCGGGCACATCGAATATCTCTTTTTGGGGCAGGTCTTCGAGCTTCATGGTATATCTTCGACTTCTAATTTTCCGAAAAGTTTAATTATGCTGTAAGGAATTCTTCAATTTTCTTTACTGCGTGATGATAGCTCGCTTTCAGTGCGCCTACACTGGTATCCGTAACGGCTGCTATTTCTTCGTACGACATATCATCAAAATATTTCATATTGAAAACCAGACGTTGTTTATCCGGCAACTTCAGCAACGCTTTCTGAAGTTTCAACTGGATATCATCGCCTGATACGTGAGTTGCATGATCGAGTTTGGCACTGAGTTCCCGGGCAACATCGGCGATCGGTAAAAAGAATCTGCGCTTCTTGCGCTGCAGAAAACTTAAACATTCGTTGGTAGCGATCCGGTAGATCCAGGTATATAGCTGCGAATCTTCGCGGAAGTTTTCGATGTGCTTGTGGATTTTGATAAAGACTTCCTGCGTGATGTCATCGGCATCATCATGATCAATAACCATTTTACGGATGTGCCAGTAAACCCGTTGCTGATACGTGCGCACCAGCAGGTTAAAGCCATAATTCCGCGTGTCAGCGTTCCTGATCTTTTCTAAAAGCTCTTTATCTTCCAAAGGAAAACGAGGTGGATTCCAGAAAATTAGACAAAAGAAAGGTGCGTTGGTTTAACGCACCTTCATAATTTTTTCTGTTTTTTTTATCCGCGTGAGGTGGCCAGTGTATCTACCAGCAACTCATATTGTTCTTTGGAGTGTGTAGGGAAGTTGGCAAAACGAAGTTGTGTTTTCTTGAACGAGCCGTAGCCATCGCCGGGCTGCATACCGTTTTGCTGAAGTAATTTGGTGATGCTTTCGGTATTGGTGTCTAACCAGGGAAGTGGCCACTGGGCTC
>CAMLLI010000393.1 GCA_946480685.1 uncultured Flammeovirgaceae bacterium
CCATGAAGTAAAATGAATGGCGATCGTTTTATTAATCTGAAGCCAGTGACAGCGTACGAATACCATTCCGGCAGTTATCCCTGTCAGCTTAAATATAATTTTAAAATTTTTCTCAAAAAGGGTGACGATTAAATTTTATGCGTCCCACCATGTGTATGTGGGCTTTGCCGTGTCGTTATTGGGTTTCCTGCCGGTCTTTGCGGAAGGAAAATTTTCTCGGCTCGTATTTTTTCGGAGCGTATAAGAAGCCAAAAGCCTCGCACCCTTCTTTGGTGTGCTTGCTGTGATGAACGTAATGTGCGTTGATCATGCGCTGGAGGTATTTGCTCTTTTTCTCCGGACGCCAACGGATACGCTGGTGTACAATGATATCATGAAACACGAGGTAAAACATGCCGTAGAGAAAAATACCAAAGGCTACAGCAAGCATATAGGGGCTATAGCGTACGAGTGAGAAATAATAGAAGAGGAAGATCGAAGGAATGCTGAACACGAGGGCAAACAGATCGTTGCGCTCGAGTGCCTCGCTGTGCACGGTATGGTGCGAGCGATGCCATGTCCAAAGGAAGCCGTGCATGATATACTTATGCGTGAACCAGGCCACAAACTCCCAGAACAGAAAAGTACCGATGGTTATGAGCGAACAAAGAAGCAGTGTAATCCAATCCATGGTTAAGCAGACTTACGAATGGTTTCTCCGGCAGGAAAATGCTTTTGTAACACAGTGTGCCGGTAATCAAAAATACTATTTAAGGTTCGCTCAACAAATAAAGCGTTTGCCAGCCGACCGATCGGCCCCAGTGGTATAGCGTAATGTACATCGTCTTCGACTTCAACACCATCTTTTACTTCTTTGAAATGATGTTGATGGTGCCACCATGCATACGGACCGAAGCGTTGTTCATCTACGAAATAATGCGGCTCCTGCACATGCGTGATCTCGGTTGTCCAACGCACGCGTACGAGCGGAAATATTTTTATTTTATAGTTGATCACTTGTCCTGCGTAGGTCTTGTCGCTGCCAGAGACAGAAAGTATTTCGAAGTGCATATCGGGCGGAGTGATCTTCGCCAGGTTACGAGGCGATGAGAAGAACTGCCACGCCTGCTGCAACGTGATCGGCAATACCTGTGTACGTTTTAAACGATATACTTTCATACCATAACTTTTTTACGAGGCGCTACGAGCTGGTGTATCTTACACTAACATCAAAGTAAACGATTTTGTTAGCGGACACTATACATTTACATCGAGCGCTTTTTTATAGGTTTTCAATACGCGATCGCGCGCGGTTTTATGTTCAACGATAGGCGCGGGATAATCATTGGTGTCTACTTCGGGTACCCACTTTCGTATATACTTCCAGTCGCGATCAAACTTTTCGGTTTGCAGTTCCGGATTAAAGACACGGAAGTATGGTGCCGCATCACATCCTGAACCAGCTGCCCATTGCCAGCCACCGTTGTTGGAAGCAAGTTCGTAATCGAGAAGTTTTTTAGCAAAGTAAGCCTCTCCCCAGCGCCAGTCAATGAGAAGATGTTTGGTGAGGAAGCTGGCCACAATCATGCGCACACGGTTATGCATAAAGCCTGTTGCATTCAGTTCGCGCATGCCGGCATCAACAATCGGGTAGCCTGTTTTACCTGCACACCATTTTTCAAATAGATCAACATCATTCCGCCATGCTATATGATCGTATGCCGGACGAAATGAATGCGTCACGACATGAGGAAAATGGTATAGGATCATGGAGTAGAATTCGCGCCAGATAAGTTCATTGAGCCATACTCCATTTTTCTTTTTCGCTACCTGCACCAGCTTGCGTATACTCACGGTACCAAAACGAAGATGTACACTTAGTTTCGTGGTTCCTGCGATAGCGGGGTAATCCCGTTGCTTGTGATATTTTTCAATCACCGATGTTTTGATCACGCGCTCCGGAAATATAGCCTTCACATCTTCAAAGCCTATATCTTTTAAGGTTGGGATGGGAAGTGGTTCTGTTTTTTTTAAATTGCTGAAGTACCTTTCAGTAGGGTAGCTCTTTATGTAAAAAGCATTCAGTGTTGCTTTCCATTTTTTGCTATAGGGTGTGAAAACCGTATAGGGCGCACCGTTGTCTTTTACCACTTCGTCTTTTTCAAAGATCACATGGTCTTTAAATGTTTTGAACACAATACCTTTTTCTTGGAGTATAGCACGTACGGTCTCATCGCGCGTTAAGGCATACGGTTCGTAATCATGATTGGTATATACTGCTTTCGGACGAATGCTTTTATAGAAATGTACCGGGTCATCATATACTACTAGTAATGAAGAACCCAACTTTGTAAGTTGTTGCTGCAGGTATAGCAATGACTCGCGAATAAAAACAATGCGCTTGTCTTCTTTGTCTTCGAGGTCGTTTAGAATAACCGTGTCGAAAATAAAAACAGGAAGTACGTTTTCGTTTTCTTTCAATGCATGGTATAGAGCAGCATTGTCTTCGAGACGTAAATCTCTCCGGAGCCACATCACGGTTGTGTGCTCGTCAATAACGTCTCGTATTGCTGACTTAGCTTTCATGCTTACTCATTTTAAACAGTAAATACCATTCCACTTGCTTTAACAGTCGGGTGGTAGCTTTGTTCAGGGAGAAAACAGAATTGTTGTCAGTTAGGAAGTAATATAAGTTCCGGGTGGCGGATGATCAGCTTGAACCAGTAGGTATAGTGGTCAGGATTATCAGCAATATCTTTTTTGAGAGCCGCGATATCCACAAATTTCCACGCTTCTACCTCTTCGGTATTAATCACCGGGTCGCCATCAAATATAGCGGTATATACGTAATCGAGTTCGTGCTCGGTTAACCCGTGATCGAGTGTGGCTTTGTAGATAAATTTATAGGCGAACTCCGTTTGCAGATCAATGCCCATTTCCTGTTTCAATTTTCTGCGCGTGGCTTGTTCCATGCTTTCTTCCGGCAGCGGGTGACTGCAGCAGGCGTTGGTCCATAAACCTCCGCTGTGATATTTGGAGGCTGCACGTTTCTGCAATAATATTTCACCTTTGGAATTGAAAAGCAAAATAGAGAAGGCTCTGTGAAGCACTCCTTGCCTGTGCGCTTCGAGTTTTTCCATCGTGCCCACAATATTGTCGCGCTCATCTACCAGAATGACTTTTTCCATCAGAGCATATTAAGTTGATGTTTCACGTATGAATAGGCGAGGAGTCTTGCTTTATGCCGGTTACGAATGCGGATACGGTTCTGCAGTACATTTTCAGAAGGCGTATTCCGTATCTTTTTAAAGAGCGCAAGATAATAAACATACGCCACATAAACTCCGAAACGAGCCGAACGCGGAAGTTGTTTTATACCGATATAGCCCTGGTAGAAATCCTGAGCAATGCTCTCTTCAATTTTACTTTTGCAATCTTCGTTGAATTGATGGAGGTCCAGTCCGGGAAAGTAGGAGCGACCCATCCCGATAAAATCTGCACGGAGGTCGCGGAGAAAATTTATTTTTTGAAACGCAGATCCCAGCCGCATAGCGTGTGGCTTCAGTTGACTGTAGAGTGCCAGGTTGCCATTGCAGAAAACCCGCAGGCACATTAACCCCACTACCTCGGCAGAGCCCAGTATATATTCGTGGAACGTATCTTCGCTATATTCTTTTTGGTGTAAGTCCATCTCCATGCTGTGAAGGAACTGTTCGATTAGTTCGTCTTCAATCTGAAAGCGGTTTACAGTTTCCTGGAAGCTGTGAAGAATCGGGTTAAGACTTATCTTCTCGCGAATGGCACGATACGTATCTTCTTTGAAACGCGCGAGCAGCGTGGCTTTGTCGTGATCGTGAAAGGTATCAACAATCTCATCGGCAAAGCGCACAAATCCGTAGATCGCATAGATCGGATCCCGAAGCTCTTTAGCCAGGCAAAATATACCAAGCGAGAACGAAGTGCTATATATATTGGTGGTTATGCGACTACACCGGATGGAAACTTTGTCGAAGAGTTCCTTCATACGTTTCAATTTATAGTTCTGAGTTTTGTCTCATCAGTTCACGTGCTACTACTTCACCGGAGATAATGGATGGTGGAACACCCGGGCCCGGCACCGTGAGCTGTCCTGTATAAAACAGATTACTTACCTTTTTGTTAACGATAGAAGGTTTAAGATTTGCCGTTTGCAGCAACGTATTGGCAAGTCCGTATGCATTACCTTTAAACGCATTGTAGTCTTCTATAAAATTATTGTGCGCGTAACTGCGTTTGTATACAATATGATCTCGTATAGCTTGTCCCGTTAAATGTTCAAGCCTTGTGATAACGCTATCAAAGTATCTTTCACGAATCTCTTCGGAATCCTGCAGGCCGGGCGCTACCGGAAGCAGTATAAATATATTTTCATGTCCTGCCGGAGCTACCGTGTTATCGGTTTGTGAGGGACATGATATATAGAATTGAGGTGCCGATGGCCATTGCGGCTGTTCATATATTTCGCGTGCATGCTTCTTAAAATCCTGGTCGAAGAACAACGTATGGTGCAGCAAGCCCTTTAGTTTTTTATTGATGCCCAGGTAAAATATCAGGCTCGAAGGCGCCATTACTCTTTTCTCCCAATATACTTCGCTATACCGGCGATGCGTAGCAGGCAATAACTGTTGTTCAACATGATGATAGTCTGCACTGGCAATAATATAATCGAACGAACGAAAGGCTCCGTTTACGATTAGTCCTTTTGCTTTGACAGCATTCATTTCAAGGCGCTCAACGTTCGCGTTGAATTCGAACGTAACGTTCAGCGATCGCGCGAGCGCCACCATGCCTTCTATAATTTTATACATGCCACCCTGCGGATACCAAGTCCCCAGCGCCATGTCGGCATAGTTCATCAAACTATAGAGTGCGGGTGTTTTTTCGGGTGTAGCACCGAGAAACAATACCGGAAATTCAAGAAGCTGAATCAGTTTTTCGTTTTTGAAGAACTTGCGGATATAGCTTGCTATAGATTGAAATACATGCAACCGTAAAGCACCTTTTAGCAGATTGATGTCCATGAACTCGCGCACCGATAGTCCCGGTTTATGCACGAGATCATTTATACCGATGTCGTATTTATACTTTCCTTCCTCCAGGAACTGCAATAGTTTTTTGCCGCTTCCGGGTTCGATCGTTTCAAACAATTTACAAAGAGCATCAGTGCCGGCCGGAATATCCAGCACATCATCTT
>CAMLLI010000394.1 GCA_946480685.1 uncultured Flammeovirgaceae bacterium
CCACCGTGGATTGGGACAATCGGTTTTACATTCCCATGGAGCCCGGCATTGTGCTGCTCGCGGGCGGTGGTGCCGCACATATCGTTGGTCTGCTCAAGTCGCTATTGTTACCGAAAGCTCCACGTAAGATTGACTAACCCGAAACGGAGTTTGATCTTTGTAAACTTATTACGCGATCATCCGTATATTCAATCCGAAATCCGATCGTTCTCTTGATTTGTGAGGGAGAACGGTCAAAAAAAAGTAACTCTATAACCCTAATAATCATGAACAGGAAAAAGGTATTTGGTTTAGTCTTTGCGATCCTTCTGATCGGATCGAGCGTAATGGCGCAACAGTATGTAACGCAGGTTAAGTCGAGCAACAAAAAATGGGGCTACGTTAATCTGAAAGGTGAAGTGATCATCGAACCACAATTCGAAAAGTGTTATGAATTTTCTGCTGATGGTTACGCTCCCATATACGATACCAAAAACAGACAATATTATTTTATTAACCCGAAAGGTGAGAAGCTGCAAACTGAAGTGAGCGGGTTTAAACTCATCGATGGTTTTGGAATTGACCTGAAAGGATTTGAAGATGGCCTTGTGCCCGTGAAGGTTGGCGAGAAGTGGGGCTATATGAATACGAGCGGCAAGCTTGCTATACCGGCAGCGTATGATGAACCCACAGCTTTCGCCAGTGGTCATGCATCCGCTAAAAAAGGTTCGACCTATGTTGTGTTGAATGCAAAAGGTGAAGAAACTCCGGTAGCAGCGGATGTGGTTGACATCAAAGCATTTTCAGAAAAACTTGCTCCCTTCCGTGCAGCTGACAAGAAGTTTGGATTTATAGGTACCAACGGAAAAGTAGCGATCCCTGCACAGTTTGAAAGCGTAGGGTATTTCAAGAACGGACTCGCGTGGGCAAAAACACTCGATAAGAAAGTAGGCTATATTAATCCCGAAGGTGAATGGGTTATCAAACCACAATTTGATGTAGCAAAAGAGTTTGATGCCAAGAGCGGACTGGCTCGCATCAAGCAAGGCGATCAGTGGGGATATGTTTCAAAAACCGGGAGCGTATTATATGTAAAAGATACCGACCTGTATGGTGATTTCTCCAATGGTCTCGCACAAGGCCGCAAGAACTCCAAGATCGGTTTCTTCAATGCAAAAGGTGAGTGGGCTATCGAACCACAGTTTGATGCATCGCGTGATTTTAAAAACGGTTATGCTGCAGCCAAGAAAAATGACAAGTGGGGGATGATCAATACCGAAGGCAAGTGGGTGATCGAACCAACCTTTGAAGCAATCAAAGATATGGAACTGATCAAGTAGAAAGTTTTTTTCTCTCTTCAATAAAGCCATTCAGTAAATATGCTGAATGGCTTTTTTTATGAAATATGTTTAGCGATGTATATCGTGTTTTTTAATTCCATTCTCGTATATATACCTCTTTTAGAGTAGTATATATTACAATCAATCTATACTATAGTATATCTGGTCCAGCGTGCGGAAACCTTCGCAAGTCATTTGCGCAGGCCGATTCTTCGCGTGAATCCCTGCGTTTGTCGCTAAGCTTGTCTTCGTGTCCAAGATTCCGATTACCCCGGTCGTTAAGGGTGTATAACAGCCAGATCGTGTTTAACGACACGCTGAAACCATAACCTTATAAATGTTAAATGAACATGACGAGATTGATTGAAAAAACAATGCGAACGCGGTTCGCAGTGCTGGCAAGTGCCGCAGCTGTAATGATGTGCCTGTGCATAGTATCTGCCTGCAGTGACGATGATGATGACAGTGCGAGCACAGTATCGCCAACCATCACCAGCTTTACACCAACCAGCGGAGTAGCAGAGACAACGGTAATTATTACTGGAACAAACTTCAGTACAACAGCTTCCGCCAATACGGTTACGTTTAACGGAACGACAGCGACTGTATCGGCTGCAACAGCAACACAACTTACGGTTACAGTACCAAGCGGTGCTACTACCGGTAAAATTGCAGTAACGGTAAACAGTGTGAGTGCTACATCTGCGAGCGACTTTGCAGTAACAACAGCAACTACTGCCGATTGCAGTTCCACTACAACGCAAGTTGAAAAAGTTGTTTGTCTGGCAGAAGCTTTCAAAGCTACGCTTACTTCTTCGCAGATCGCTACGTTGCAGATCGGCTTTACCAAAGCGTATGCTATACGCTGGTCTAATTTACCGTGCGGTGTAAGTTGTCGCAATGGTTTAGCATTCAGCACGCTTACAGCAACACAATTAGCAGCAGCAAAAGCCGTGATTGCAGCAGCAGCTGGCACCACCACTGACGAAGGCTATAGCGAGTTCTCACAAATCAATGCAGCCGATGATATACTCGGAACCAAGAGCGGTAACTCCAACAGCTATTCATCCGGAAACTATATCATTGCGTTTCTCGGGACACCGAGCACTACCGGCACATGGATGTTGCAGTTTGGCGGGCATCACTATGCGCAGAATATTACCTATAGCGGTGGCGAGGTAATCGGTGCTTCACCATCACACCAGGGTATAGAACCGAAGTCGTGGACATCCAATAGCACTACGTATGCTCCGCTGAAATCAGAACAAGCCGCCATGGCTGCGATGCTCGCCGGACTAACCACCACTCAACTATCAAGTGCCAAGTTATCTTCTACATTCAGCGATGTGGTATTGGGACCCGGTGCCGATGGAGAATTCCCGGCAACCAAAGTAGGTCTCGCAGTAAGTACATTAACCACTACACAGAAAGCACTGGTAATAGCCGCTATGAAACCATGGCTGCAGGATGTTGACGATGCTACCGGTACATCTTTACTTGCTACATACGAAAGCGAACTCGACCAGACTTATATAGCCTACTCCGGTAATGCTACATTGGCTAACCATGCAGACTATGTGCGTATTGATGGTCCGAGTGTATGGATTGAATTTGTGTGTCAGAATGGTGTAGTATATAGCGAGATCCACTATCATGCTATATATCGCGACCACATCCGTGACTATGGAAACAGCTTCACATTCTGATGATGAAATGTTTTATATCCTTCCGTTGCGTGACAATGCTCACGCAACGGCTTGGTTACCTGCTGAGGCTTGTCCTGATCGCTGTATCCGGACAGGCTTTTGCGCATCCCATGCCAAACTCGCTGGTGTTACTCAATTTGCAACCCGATGGTGTAGCCGCTGAACTTCAGTTGCCGCTCCGTGAATTGGCGCTCGCATTCGGAAAAGGTATAGATGAAAATGCATCAACCCTGGTAGAGCGATTGGGACCACAGCTTGCAGACTATATTACCGCGCATGTTCGTCCCGTTAGTGCAGACAACCGTGCATGGTCTGTTGTTGTACGCGATATGAACGTGGGCTCCGTTGAACAAAGTGAGAGCGGTCCGTACCAGGAACTTACGGTACACCTGTGGCTTCAACCTCCGGCTGATGTCAGCAGCAGAATATTCACACTGCACTACGATGTTATCATTCACCAACTGGTAACACATATAGCGCTGGTCTCCATCCGGGAGGATTGGGAAGTCGGTATATATACCGGGCAGTCGCCAGTAGAAGCTGGTGTTATACGACTCGATGTTCGCAGCAACACGATTCCCCCTATAAAGATTGCTCCGGCACACGGCAGTTACTGGAACGGTTTTGTGAGCATGGTGAAGCTGGGAATGCATCATATAGCAGAAGGAACCGATCACCTGCTTTTTGTACTGGTGCTTTTACTCGCAGCACCGTTGCAGGCCAATAAAGGAAAATGGAATACATCAGAAGGTACACGGTATACCCTGGTCCGGTTGCTTCAGGTTGTTACAGCGTTTACTGCAGGACACTCCATCACATTGCTGGCCGGAGTGTTAGGTATATTACGTTTACCTTCGCAGCCGGTAGAGATGCTTATTGCTCTTTCAATTTTGGTGTCAGCGATCCACGCATGGCGACCCCTCTTTCCGGGACGTGAAGCATATATAGCAGCAGGCTTCGGGTTGATCCATGGCCTTGCTTTTGCCACTACACTGGAAAACCTGGATTTACCTCTTGCACCGATGATGCTGAGTATACTCGGCTTTAACATGGGTATAGAACTCATGCAGCTATTGGTAATAGCAGTCACCATTCCGTGGATCATCCTGCTCAGTAAAACTATATTTTATAAAGGCATACGAATGGCGGGTGCGATATTGGCCGCCATAGCAGCTTTGGGTTGGATGACCGAGCGCGTTTTGCAACAAAGTAATCCGCTCACTCAACTGATAGAGCAAGTGGCGGCCTATAGCCCGTGGGTTGTACTGGTATTGGCTTGTGCAGCAGGTGCAGGTTATGCGCTTGACAAGGGTAGAAGCCGGAAGCCGGTATAACTATTCAAACGTGATGGATGATGGTATATATAGTAACCCTATAAAAGCAGAATAGCGCTGCTGAACAGAGTTCAACAGCGCTATTCGTTATAGAACTAAAAACGTTATCCGTAATTAGTCTTTAGCAAACTCAGTGTTCGCAGTGATGGTAACTTCATCGCTCACTACAGCAGCAGGAGTACCAGCACCTACACCGAAGTCAGAACGTTTGATAGTACCGGTAACTTTGAAAGCACCGATTGTTTTCTTTGTGTAAGGGTGTACTGCTGTACCTGTGAAAGTAGCTTCCAGTGTTACAGGCTTCGTAACGCCATGCAAAGTCAGGTTACCAACCAGTGTATAGGTGTTCTTACCTTTTTTCTTGAACGATGTGCTCTTGAAAGTGATCGTAGGGAATTTTTCAGCATCGAAGAAGTCAGCACCTTTCAAGTGACCGTCACGTTGCTCGTTATCAGTGTCAATGGTGTTTACATCAGCAGTCAGTTCGATAACAGCATCAGAGAAATCTTCTTTTGAAGAAGTGATCTTGGCATCGAATGATTTGAAAGAACCTTCTACAGTAGAGATCATCAAGTGAGTAACACCGAAACCAAGTTTAGAGTGTGCTTTGTCTAACGACCATGACTGAGCAAATGCAGACACTGCAAAAACGAAAGCGATAAAGGATAATGTAAGCTTTTTCATTTTGATAAATTAATTTTTAGTGAAATTGTGTTTTTTGTTTGTATTGTTATAAGTGTGCAAGTTAATTGGAATATACAGTCTTCTAATATTCTTTCAAAGGTGTTGACTTTCACTTGTGTTTAATCGTTGCAACGGAGCATCCTCGTTTAAGGTATGAATGGTATGCAA
>CAMLLI010000395.1 GCA_946480685.1 uncultured Flammeovirgaceae bacterium
CTGGTTGTTGTTCATGATAGATTTATACCCGCGGATCACCACGTTTACAGATCCCCCCATGTTGTTGTTAGTCTTTACATCAACACCGGCTACTCTACCTGATAAAGAAGTTACGAAGTTGGAACTGCGGGCACGGCTTATATCTTCACCGCGTACTTCCTGTGCAGCGTAGGGTAATTCATTTTTGCTACGCACAATACCGAGGGCTGTAACAACAACTTCATTCAGTTGCTGTGCATCCTGTGCAAGTTGAACATCAACCGTAGTGCGGCCACCAATGGCAACCTCCTGTGTGGCGAGTCCGATAAAAGTAAAGATCAGTGTTCCATCAGAAGGAGCGGTAAGTGTATAGTTTCCTTCTGCATCTGTTACGGTACCATTGGTTGTACCTTTTACAACTACATTGACGCCTGGCAAAGGTGATCCTTCTTCTGCGGAAATCACCTTACCCGAAATCCGTTCCTGTGCTAACACAGTCCCCGAAGAGACCATTACAAGCACTGCTGCGAAGCACGCGAGTAAAATTCTTTTCATGTTCATTTAGGTTAATTTATGCCGGCAATGTTAACCTACAGATCATGTACAGAAAATACACACTTTATAACCCAAAGGTGAGATGAGTAAATACAAAACATAACACCAAAGGGGTTATTTTATACTTATTCAATATACTTTAAAAGGCTGAACGGAGGTACGGGCGATTAGAATGTTATGCGGATGTTTTATACAAGATGCCCTATAAAATGATGGATAATGGGCTGTTTCCCAAAAATTAGCGCGCTGCCGGGAAAATTATAAAGGGTGATACAAAATCACCCATATTACGTTAATTAAATTACTTAAAACTCTGACACCAAAGAGATTGACACGATCTCTTCCAGAACCATGCCTGTGGCATAATAAAAGTACCACGCTAGTTTGGGAAGAATGTTGGAAGGCACAAGCTTGTTAGTAATTGCTTTAGACACTGCCTGCGCGCGTGAGTTAACTTCAAGCTTCTTATATATATTCTTGATGTGTGTCTTCGAAGTATCTTTTGCTATACCCAACTCACTGGCAATCATGCGCGATGTCAATCCCTTCATCATCAGTTTCAACACCGTTGTTTCCTGGTTGCTTAGCGGTGAACTATCGCCCGTATGATGTGCACTGATAATGATGCGGGCTATAAATGGGTCCAGTGGTGCACCACCTTTCAAGAGACACTCGATGGATTCCTGTAATCGCGGAAGACAATTTTGCTTGAGCAGAAAACCCGTTGCACCACTGCCGATAACATTCAGCACAATATCCTGATCGGTATAGTCTGATATCACCAGGATATCAATGCGGGGATTTTTCTTTTTTACTTTGCTGATGAACTCGGGACCTTTCAGAAAAATGAAATCAATCCCCATGATATATATATCCGGCTGGTCGCGATCCATCGTTTTCAATGCATCCGCACACTCTGTATACTGATTAACAATAAGGATTTTATCAATTGAGCCGAGTACATATTTCAGTACATCCTGAAACTGTGCATCTCTGTCAATCAATACCACTCTTTTGCGATAAAACATATTGCGTTTTTGATTTAATGACTCCCTTTACTTCTTTCCTAACAATACCCTGTTCTTTAGACTATTGATGGCGTGTATGGTGGAGACACAACCCAATCTGACTTTCCTGCGCTCCTGCTTACAATCCGGTCCGCTAAATACAGCAAACAGTTGTAAGCACTAAGCACAATTCTATGTAGCTACGAACAAATACGCTGCAAGCTAGTCTATGATCGACAAATTAAAAATGGTTACATCGTATTAAAATACTAAATAAGAATTATACCCTGGGTTAGATTTTGATTACAAGAAAGTCCCATAAACGAACAGCGATTCTTATCGTTTCTTAATCCACCTTTAATCTCCTACTAATGTGAATATAGTATCGGACAATGTGTGTGCACCGTGTATTTTTTAGAAAGGACAACCTCACTCGTATATACACCTCTCGGACAGAAGAATGTAGAATTATACTGGCTTACTCCGCAGCTATACTTTGCATTACGCAGGAAGTGAAAAATAGAACTGCGCGCCTTCGTCTACTTTTGCTTTGGCCCACGTTTTACCGCCGTGTTTTTCAACAATCCTGTTAACGATAGACAGCCCTATACCAATACCTTCGAAGCCTTTTTGTGTATGCATCCGCTGATATACGCTGAATAGTTTTTGAGCATACTCCATGCTGAAACCGGCACCGTTGTCTTTTACATAATGCACTATATAGTTTTCTTTTTCTTGGAAGCCGATCTCAATGAGGGCAGTTTCTCTCCTGCGGGTATATTTAACAGCATTGGAGATAAGATTGATCCACACCTGTTTGATCAGAATCGGATCAGCCTGTACTTCCGGTAAAGACGATATCTGAAAAATTACATTACGATGCTTCCGTTGTTCATCGAAAGTATGACAGGCCTCTTCTACAATCTTGTTCATATCCACCGTTGTCTTCAGCAGTTGCTGCTCCCCTGCCTGCGAAAATGACAACAGTCCCTCGATAAGTTTTTCCATGTGGCGTACACTTGCTGCGATACGGTCAACAGCGTCACGATCATGAGATGTAAACCGGTCAGCCGAGCTCTCGTTCAGCATACCGATAAAGCCAAGTATAGATCGCAAGGGAGCGCGCAGGTCATGCGATACGGAATATGAAAATGCTTCCAGCGATTTATTGCCGGCCTCCAGGTCTGCAGTCCTGTCTTTTACACGTTGCTCCAGCTCTGTATAGACATTTACATTTTCAATAGTTACCGAAGTTATGTCCGCGAGGGACTGAAGCAATTTCATTTCATCTTCCGTAGGCAAATGTTTTTCGGCCCAGTAATTTCCGATGGCGCCTATAGGCTCCGTTGTTCGTATCGGCACCATTACCAGGCTCTTCACAAATGTAGTTCGATAGGCATCATGCGGAATGCGATCGTCCAGGTATATATCTTCTATAGCAACAGCTTTCCTGTTCAGAATAGCCCATCCGCTGATGCATGTACTCAACGGAAAACGTTTTCCTTTCCACAGCGGACCGATCGCGTCTTCATCCGCATAATAACTTTTGTCTTTATCACGCAAAACAAATGTAGCACCATCTGCTCCGGTAAGTTGCCGCGCAGCACTTCGAACAATTCTCATAACCGTGTCCAGATCGCGCGCAAGCGAAAGCTCCTGAACTGCTGTGACCAGGCGTTCCGTTCTCATGTAATCATTATTTATTCTTACTGAAGTTATTTTTTGTCCTTGTCCTAACGTGGCGTCTGTATACTATAGAACACAAAACAGACTATCATGTTGTTGAATTATTAACTCCGGTATCAAATAACGAAGTCGCGTCATTTGCAAAAAGGCTCTCCTAAATTACCATTAATAATTATAATTTATTATCTTGAATGAAGTAATTCCATCCTTGATCGGCCTCTATGAAGTTGTATTTCACTAAAACATTGTGGTTATGGATGATAAAAAAGAGCTGAAGATCCTCATGCTGGAGGACAACCTCGATGATGTTAGTATAATTGAACACGTTCTGCGCAAAGAAAATCTGGTCTTTACATACCAGTGTGTTGATACGCGCGAAGAGTTTAATGACGCGATCAGAATGTTTAAACCTGATGTTGTTCTCTCCGACCACGGTCTTCCGGGTTTCAATTCACGTGAAGCATTAAAAATATGTTTACAGGAAGCACGCCATGTACCCTTTATTCTTGTTACGGGTACCGTGTCGGAAGAGTATGCCGTTACCTGTCTTCACGATGGTGCCGATGACTATATATTGAAGTCCAATTTATCGCGACTGCCTACTGCCATTGTAAATGCAGTAAAGAAACGCAAGATCGAAAGACTGAAACGCAAAGCGAGACTCGCCCTGAAGCGGCAGAATGTAGAGCTGCTGAAAGTAAATAGAGAGCTGGACAGCTTTGTATATAGTGTATCGCATAACCTGCGCGGTCCGCTCGCATCGGTAATGGGATTGTTGAGTTTAACAACGGATCAACGAGACTATACCATTCTTAATTCGCTTCACGGCATGATGGCAACCAGCATTATGAAACTGGATGACACGTTGAGTGAAATACTCGAATACTATAAAAATGCCCGAAGCGAAGTACAGATCGATGAAATCGATTGGTCGTCCATTATAGAAACATGCCTTAGTAAACTGGACTATCTTGACAAAGACAACCGGATAAAGAAGAGTATATCTGTTAAAGGCGATGTTCCCTTCTATTCAGATCACGGCCGCATCAGTATAATTTTTACGAACCTGCTGTCCAATGCGATTTCGTATAGTGACAGCAAGAAAAAATCGTACGTTACCGTTAAGGCATACACCACACACGACAATGCCGTTGTAACCATACAAGACAACGGTATCGGTATACGCGATGACGTGATGCCGAAAATATTCAACATGTTTTATCGGGGTACAGAAATGAGTCGCGGTGCCGGGCTCGGTCTTTATACTGTAAAAGAAACCATCGCCAAGTTGAAAGGCACGATTGAAATTACTTCTTCCTTTGGCAGGGAAACTACCGTCCATGTTACGATCCCTCAGGTGGAGAGGTGATCGTTGTTCTTACACGTTAATCGTTTTATCCGTTACAAGTTATCCGTAAAAGGAAAAAGCGAACAAGAAGTTCGGCTTGAGCTTTCAAGACTCGGATGGAATACTGACCGTTCACAAAATGAGGTTATAGAAGCCATTACAGCAATTGGAGAAAGGCAAGATTTTATAAGGAGTACATAAAGAAAAATACTGCTGCCAAAGCTATAAGTTATGGCGGCACCTTGAATAATTAATTGTTATATTTCGGTGTGACGCCACGCCTCATAGCCAGACATTACCAGCAATATTATTCGAGAAGGACGCGGACTCAAATAAAGTTATAAACAGCATGAAGTTTATTTGTATTGCGACAGTAGTCTCGACAATTTTTCTCAAAAGTTGTAGTCCATTTAAAGAAGTTACAAATACAATTAGTAACCGGACAGAAATATTTGGTGCTTATGAGAACGACTGTGACTCTGTTGACAATGAATACGCATCTAAAAATCAATTATGGCAGACAATTGACAAAAACTACATTGCGGGAAAAACAGGACTTCTTGTAACAATTCAAGAAACCCAAAACAATAAATTACTTGCTCAACTAATTGACGATGACAGTTTAATTAATGAA
>CAMLLI010000396.1 GCA_946480685.1 uncultured Flammeovirgaceae bacterium
CAGGTTCTGTTGGTGGAATACTGGTAAATCGCATACTTTTAATCTTGACGATTGATGCGAAAACAAAAGCGAATCCGACAAGATAACGCAGGTAAATTATGGCCAGCTTAAACAACAGCAGCCTTTTTAGCGTATCAATGAATTTCATGGATGGTAGACGGACACCGAATGAAGATGTTACAATTCTTTTTTTGATTTTGCCGGAAACATTCAGCAGAGCATTTTTGTATTCTTCTTATTGCAAAGTTTCAACATGGCGAAAGCAGCAGCAGAAAAGAAAGTAATAGACCTTACCGGTCATGAAAATATTGAAGTAATCGGGGCACGCGAGCATAACCTCAAAAACATTAACGTTGAGTTTCCCCGAAACAAACTCGTAGTCATCACAGGCATCAGCGGCAGCGGAAAATCATCGCTTGCCTTTGATACCATTTATGCCGAAGGACAGCGCAGGTATATGGAGAGTTTCTCCGCCTATGCGCGAAGCTTTCTCGGTAACCTGGAGCGTCCGGATGTTGACAAGATCAACGGATTGAGTCCGGTAATTTCCATCGAACAAAAAACTACTTCGCGAAATCCCAGATCAACCGTAGGTACGGTAACGGAGATATACGATTTCATGCGTCTGCTATATGCGCGTGCGGGTGAAGCATTTTCATATCTCAGTGGCGAACGCATGGTGCGCCAGTCGGAAGAGCAGATACTTGATGCTATCCTGCAAAATCATAAAGGCAAAAAACTTATTCTTCTCGCACCTATTGTAAAAGGAAGAAAAGGACACTATCGCGAACTGTTCCAGCAGATCAGAAAGTCAGGCTATACAAAAGTACGTGTAGACGGGGAGTTGCAAGACATCACTGCGAAGATGCAACTCGATCGTTACAAGATACACGATATAGAAGTGGTGATCGATCGCATTGTAGTAGATTCAAAAGATCGTCATCGTATCGGGCAGTCGATTGGTAAATCGCTCAAGGAAGGTAAAGGTATAATTATGGTGATGGAGGAAAACGGAAAGGTGCATCACTTCTCCAAATTCCTCATGGATCCCAAAACAGGTTTATCATACGATGAGCCTGCTCCCAATATGTTTTCCTTCAACTCTCCGTATGGAGCATGTCCTACCTGCAATGGTTTAGGACAGATTGAAGAGATCACGGAGGAGTCTATCATTCCCGATAAGAAATTAAGCATAAGTCGCGGAGGATTTTTACCACTTGGTGAGTATCGCGACATCTGGATCTTTAAAAAGATTGAAGCTATACTCAAGCGCTATAAACTCACACTGAGTACACCCATAAAAGAGTTTCCGAAAGAAGCACTGAAAGTTTTACTCTATGGTGATGATGAACCGGTAGCAGTAGCATCTGTGAAATATCCGGGCACGGAGTGGAACA
Source organism: uncultured Flammeovirgaceae bacterium (assembly GCA_946480685.1). The sequence goes on from CAMLLI010000396.1 coordinate 1,398, forward strand.
CGCGCTTCGAAGGCATCATTAACTTTTTGGAGAAACAACGCGATGAAGGATCGGAAGCGATCAAGAAATGGGTTGAAGATTTTACCATTATCAAGAAGTGTCCGGAGTGTAACGGTGCGCGATTGAAGAAAGAATCACTTCATTTCAAGATCGATAATAGAAATATAGCCGAGCTTGCAGAACTCGATGTACAGGCATTACAAAAATGGTTTGAAGGACTTGAGAAACGCCTGAATGAAAAACAACGTGTTATAGCAACAGAAGTATTGAAAGAGATACGCAAGCGCATAGGGTTTCTGCTTGATGTAGGATTGGACTATCTGAATCTGAATCGTCCTATACGCACGCTGAGTGGTGGTGAATCACAACGCATCAGGCTTGCCACACAGATCGGTACACAACTCGTAGGTGTACTATATATTCTGGACGAGCCGAGTATAGGACTTCACGCGCGAGACAATGTAAAGCTTATCAAAGCACTGAAAGATCTGCGTGATATAGGCAACAGCGTTGTAGTAGTGGAGCACGATAAAGACATGATGCTGGAGTGCGACTATATATTGGATATAGGTCCCGGTGCAGGTCGTCATGGAGGTCACGTAGTAAATGCCGGTGATCCGAAAACATTTATAGCCAACAACAGTACAACCGCTAAATTTCTAAGCGGTAAAATGGCTATACCGTATCTGAAAGAAAGACGAAAAGGTACAGGTGAAAAGATGGTGTTGAAGGGAGCTTCCGGTAACAACCTGAAAGATGTAACGCTTGAAATTCCACTCGGTACACTTACCTGTATAACCGGAGTTTCCGGCAGCGGTAAATCTACGCTGATACATGAAACGCTGTTCCCTATATTGAATCAGCATTTCTATAATTCGCGCACCGAGCCACTTACATTCGAGAAGATCGATGGACTTCAGCACATTGATAAAGTAATAGAAGTAGATCAGTCTCCTATCGGTCGCACGCCACGATCAAACCCGGCAACCTATACCGGTGTGTTCAGTGATATTCGCGATCTGTTTGCACAGATGCCGGAAGCAAAGATCCGAGGCTATAAAACGGGTCGCTTCTCGTTCAACGTGAAAGGTGGCCGATGTGAAACCTGTGAAGGTGCAGGTCTGCGTTTGATCGAGATGGAATTTTTACCGGATGTACATGTACCTTGTGAGACCTGTAAAGGTAAACGCTATAACCGCGAAACACTCGAAGTACGCTTCAAGGGTAAATCCATCAGTGATGTACTCGATATGACGGTCGAAGAGGCTGTAACATTCTTCGAGAATCAACCGAAGATATTGAGAAAGATACAAACCCTAAGTGAAGTAGGGCTGGGGTATATTTCGCTTGGGCAGCATGCTACTACACTTTCCGGTGGTGAAGCACAACGTGTAAAGCTCGCTACTGAACTTTCCAAGCGCGATACCGGTAAAACATTTTATATACTGGATGAGCCTACAACCGGTTTGCATTTCCAGGATATAGCGCACTTACTCGATGTGTTGCAGAAGCTGGTGGATAAAGGTAATTCTGTGCTGGTAATTGAGCATAACCTCGATGTTATAAAAGCATCCGACTATATTGTTGATCTTGGTCCTGAAGGCGGTGCGAAAGGAGGAAAGATCATTGCAAAAGGAACACCGGAAGAAGTGGCTAAAAGTAATGCGGGCTATACCGGTAAATTCCTGAAAGCAGAGTTAAACTAAACTATACATTACCTTATATATAGATCGGGTATGTCCGATCACCTTTGTATGAATGCAAATACCCGGCAATATCTTTTTGGTGGAATATTTCTGCTCGTAGGTTTTTACCAGCTATACCAGCATGATTATCTGGAAGCAGCACTTTACCTGCTCGCTGCGCTGTCGTTTATGTTTAACTCACTGGCAGCCGAACCGCGACTGGCAGCCTATAAGAAACCGCTCGTTATCATTACGTGGACGTTTATGATTGCCACGGGACTCGTGTTCCTGTATGTGCTTCAATTCAAGTTTCGGTAATGCGCTGCAGCCATCCACATAAATCCTGAACCAGAAGGCCGCTATTTCTGTACTTTTGAATTGTGGATACCGTGGTTAACAAGTATAGACTATATTGGAGTTTGCAGATTGGCGGGTGGATGCTTTACGCATTCATTCAGATCGTTTCCAGCGTGCTGGCATCCGGTGGAGGCGTGGCACCGAGGCGCATTATATTCCTGCTGGTAGAGGCTATATTGTGTTTGCTCGTATCTCATTTCTTCCGAAGCTTTCTCATCCGCTGGAAGTGGCTATACTTCCCGATGCCTAAACTTATACCGAGTGTATTGATGGCCGTTTTCGTAATGGGTATCATTGTATACTTTCTGCGTATACCGGTAAATCTTCTTCTCGGGAGACTGTTCGATCCGATTATAGCGTTTGATCCTTCGCAGATTTTAGGACAATCATTTTTTTATACTATACTGTTTTTCCTCTGGGCGCTCTTCTACTTCATTTATCATTACTTCGATCGTTATAATAAATCACTGAAGTATGAAGCTTCGATGATAGAGATCGAATTAAATAACCTGAAGTCGCAGCTTAACCCGCATTTTATTTTTAATGCGTTGAATAGTATACGCGCTTTAGTAGATGAAAATCCCTCCAAGTCAAAACAGGCGATCAATCAGCTTTCAAACATTTTAAGAAACAGTCTGGCATCAGATAAAAAAGGGTTGACAAAATTTGATGACGAACTCCGGATCGTGAAAGATTACCTTGGTCTGGAAAGTATACGTTTTGAAGAACGCCTGAAGACTGAATTTGATATTCATCCGTTATCCTACGGATTTCTTGTTCCGCCACTCATGATCCAGACATTGGTTGAGAATGGAATTAAACACGGCATTTCCAAGTTAACGAAGGGTGGCATGATACAGGTGAAGACATATGTTGACAACGAGCGTATGAAGATCCATATTCGTAACACCGGACATTTGGTTAACGGAGTGAAGCGAACTAAAACCGGGCTGGGTCTAAAGAATACGATACAGCGGTTGAAACTGATTTATGGCGATGAAGCTTCTTTCCGTATTGTAAACGAAAACGATAATTTTGTACTTACTGAAATTATAATTCCTCAACAGATCACTTATGAGAGCATTAATCGTGGACGATGAGCGTTTGGCTCGTAAAGAATTAATGAAATTACTGGAAGACCACCCGATGATTGAAGTAGTTGGGGAAGCCGCTAACGCTGATGAAGCGATGCAGTTGGTGAATGACCTCAATCCGGATTTATTATTTCTGGATATACAGATGCCAGGCAAAACAGGATTTCAATTGCTGGAAGAACTCGATGGTGTACCCCTGGTAGTGTTTACTACCGCGTACGATGAGTTTGCACTGAAAGCTTTTGAAGTAAACGCACTCGACTATCTCTTAAAACCTATACAACCGGAACGTCTCGCGGAAACCGTATCGAAACTCGCAGAGAAAGAAAGAGCAAAGGTTGCTGCCATTCGCGGACCCGAGAAAAAATTAGGTCTCAATGATCAGGTGTTTGTGAAAGATGGTGATCGCTGCTGGTTCGTAAGTCTTTCCAACGTGCGTCTGTTCGAATCAGACGGTAACTATATCAAAGTATATTTCGATGCCAACCGTCCGATGATTCACAAGTCACTCAATGCACTGGATGAGAAACTCGATGAGCGTGCCTTCTTCCGTGCAAGTCGCAAGCATATCGTTAACCTGAGCTGGGTAGAAGGCATTGAGCCGTGGTTTAACGGTGGTCTGATGGTAAAGCTGCGCGGAGGTGATAAAGTAGAAGTAAGCCGCAGACAGGC
>CAMLLI010000397.1 GCA_946480685.1 uncultured Flammeovirgaceae bacterium
GACACTGAGAGGTCATTGCCTTTCTTCGAGTGGTGCGCACATGAAAGTAATGTTACAGCGATAACAATAGCAACTGTGGTCCAACGGGTATATATCATAGTTTGTTGCATTAAATCATTCGTATATAATAGCACCTTTGAGTATATCTGTAAAGACTCTCCAGGATGCAATATCGGCATTGATATGCCGGCCAATGGAGCTCTGATTATTGTCATACATACCTTGAATGTCGCGGGCATAGCGCGTCATCGCTTCCAGGAAATCACCGAGATTTTTATTTTGCCATTCATCTTGGTTGTTACAATAGTCCTTATATAGTAAGTCAAGAAATTTAATGAATGATTGCCGGTCTGTTACTTTGATGTCGTATAGTTCGTGCATGCTGGATAAGTTGGTTAATTCAGGCTTTAATCTCCTTATAGCCCGAAACTCAATAACGATTAACTTATAACGATTAACGGACAACGATTAACGTCAGGCCTAAAGCTCAAACGTAAACCCCTTCTCCGTAAGCTTATCATAGATCTTCTTGTCAAACCGATACAAACTTGCCGCACGATGCGACACATCTTTCTGCTTCTCCTGGCAAGGCACCAGGAGGTTCATCTTCATCAGTTTGCGTCTGAAGTTGGGCTTGTCTAGTTTCTTGCCAAGTATAGCCTCGTAGAGTTCTTGCAATTGCAGCAGGGTAAATTTCTTGGGAAGTAAATTGAATCCGATTGGTTCGTGTCTCACTTTATGTTTAAGGTGGGAGAGACCCGCCTCGAGTATACCATTGTGATCGTAGGGCAGGGTAGGTATATCTCCGATCTTGAACCACTTGGCATCAGACGCAGTGAAGCCAGGATCGAGGGTATAATTTTCAGGCTTCACCAATGCATAGTATACAATCGTAATAACACGTTTGGAAGGATAGCGATTAACATCACCAAACGAACGCAGTTGTTCCAGGTATATCTTGGAAACACCAGTAAGGTCTTGCAGCAATCGCCCGGCAGCATCGTCAGCACTCTCGTTATATTTTATCCATCCACCGGGTAAAGCCCATTTGCCTTTGCTGATCCCTTCACCGTGCTGCACCAGCAGAATGTCGAGTTCGCTCTTTTTAAAACCGAAAATGAGACAGTCGATCGAGAGCGCATCGATGATTGCATCCGGGAAGTCTTTTGCCATAGGTCGTATCTGGCGGGAAGATAGAAAATAATTTCAGCAACCTTGTAGTCAAATGTACTATAAGTTATATCTTTAGGCGATTTTCAACCGATTGTATATTCAAGATATGGAGTATTGGACAAATTGCAGCTTCCCTGAAAAGGTATATGGCTCTACACGTTCTGTACTCTGTTTTACATTACTCACCTTACAAAGCCTATGAAATACCTGCTGGGTTACGACCTTGGAAGTTCCTCAATAAAAGCTACCCTTGTAGACGTTGCTACCGGACAAACTGTGGCATCAGCACAATCACCGTCTGAAGAAATGCCGATGCTGGCAGTACAGGCCGGGTGGGCAGAGCAAGATCCGGAAATGTGGTGGGAACACGCTGTTAAAGCATTGCAGACTTGTTTAAAAAAATCAAACATCAACGGAGCTGACGTTGCCGCGATTGGTATCTCATACCAGATGCACGGTTTGGTTTGCGTTGATAAAGATCAGAAGGCGTTGCGTCCTTCGATCATCTGGTGCGATAGCCGTGCCGTTGAGATCGGTAAAAAGGCATTTCAGCAACTCGGTGGCGATTATGCTTTGCAACATTTACTTAATTCACCTGGTAATTTTACAGCATCCAAGCTCAAGTGGGTAAAAGATAACGAACCTCAGATCTTCGAGCGCATTCATAAAGTAATGCTTCCGGGCGATTACCTCGCGATGCGTTTAACAGGAGATATAGTGACTACCGCATCGGGTTTATCAGAAGGTATGTTCTGGGATTATGAAGCCGAAGCGCCTTCCAAAAAATTACTCGAACTATACGGTATACCTGCTGACCTCCTGGCAACACAAGCACCAACTTTTTCCGTGCAGGGAAAAGTGCGGAAAGATATAGCAGCACAATTAGGATTGAAGGAAGGCACACCGGTGAGTTATCGTGCGGGTGACCAACCTAACAATGCGTTCTCATTAAATGTATTGAACCCGGGAGAGACTGCTGCAACTGCGGGTACATCCGGTGTAATATATAGTGTTACCAACCAGAATGCGTTTGATAAAAAGTCGCGCGTGAATACATTCATTCACGTAAACGATAAGCGTCCAGCCAAGAGCAACGGTGTATTGTTGTGCATCAACGGTACGGGTATACTCAACAGCTGGCTGCGTAAAAATCTGAAGAGCAACGGTGAGCCGTATGCGTACGATGCTATCAATACTATAGCTTCGCAGGCTCCTATAGGTTCCGAAGGTTTAACCGTTCTTCCATTTGGAAATGGTGCCGAGCGCGTGCTGGAAGATAAGAATATAAACAGTTCGTTCTTCGGATTGAATTTCAATCGTCACTCACAGTCACACGTATTTCGTGCTGCACAGGAAGGAATTGTATTCGCACTGAACTATGGTTTTGATGTATTGCAGGGAATGGGATTAAAGACCAACGTGATCCGTGCCGGTAACGCGAATATGTTTTTGAGCCCGCTGTTCCGGGAAGCGTTTGTCAATACAATCGGAGCACGTCTTGAATTATATGATACCGATGGATCGAAAGGTGCTGCACTGGGTGCTGGCGTTGGTGCCGGTATATATGGTTCATTCGAAGAAGCGTTCAAGGGATTGAACATTATTAAATCAGAAGAGCCGGATCCATCGAAAGCTGCCGCGTATCGCGAGGCTTATAGCGGATGGTTGAAATTGTTGGAGGGGCAATTGAAATAATCTATAGCATTACGTAAACATAAATAATTACTTAACACCATAGTCATGAAACTAACACTCGGAGACAAGGAATACTTCAAAGGCATTGGCCAGGTGAAGTATGAAGGTAAAGAATCAGACAACCCGCTGGCATTTAAATTCTACGATGCCAAACAGAAAGTAGGCAAGAAGACAATGGAAGAGCATTTCCGTTTTGCTATAGCTTACTGGCATACGTTCTGCGGAACGGGCGGTGATCCGTTCGGTCCTGGTACTAAAAATTTCGCATGGAATGAAGGTGACGATGCTATGCAACGTGCATATAATAAAATGGATGCAGCGTTTGAATTCATTACAAAAATTGGTGCTCCGTTCTATTGCTTTCACGACTTCGATTTAGTGGAAGAAGGTGCTACACTGAAAGAATCAGAAGATCGCATTCAGAAGATTACAGATTATGCCAAGAAGAAACAGAAATCTTCTGGTGTAAAACTGCTGTGGGGAACTGCGAACCTGTTCTCAAACCCACGCTATATGAATGGTGCTGCTACAAACCCTGACTTCAATGTAGTTTGCTACGCTGCTACGCAGGTGAAGAATGCACTTGACGCAACGATCGAACTGGGCGGATCTAACTATGTATTCTGGGGCGGTCGCGAAGGCTATATGTCGCTGTTGAATACGGATATGAAACGTGAGATCGAAAACCTCGCGCGCTTCCTGCATGCTGCTAAAGATTACGCGCGTGCTCAAGGCTTCAAAGGTACGTTCCTCATTGAGCCTAAGCCGATGGAACCTTCCAAGCATCAGTACGATTTCGACTCTGCTACCTGTATAGCGTTCCTTCGTGAATTTGGTTTGATGGATGATTTCAAACTGAACATTGAAGTGAACCACGCTACGCTGGCACAACATACATTTGATCACGAATTGCAAGTTGCTGCCAACGCAGGTGTACTCGGTAGTATCGATGCAAACCGCGGTGACTACCAGAACGGTTGGGATACCGATCAGTTCCCGAACAACTTGTATGAACTGACTGAAGCGATGCTGGTAATTTTACAAGCCGGTGGTTTCAAGAATGGCGGTGTAAACTTCGATGCGAAGACCAGAAGAAATTCAACAGACCTCGTAGATATATTCTATGCACACATTGGTGGTATGGATGCTTTCGCACGTGCTCTGTTAACAGCACAAGCTATATTGGATGATGGTACCTATAACAAACTGCGCAAAGAGCGCTATGCATCATTCGAATCAGGTAAAGGAAAACAATTCACGCAAGGTAAAGTAGGTCTTGAAGAACTGGTTAACCTCGCTCGCAAAAATGGTGAGCCTGCACAAATCAGTGGCAAACAAGAATACTATGAGAACCTGCTGAGCAAGTTTATCTAGTAGTTACTGATTGATATTTCTCTCCCGCAGAAGACGCAGGTTTTCGCAGATATAAATACATTTTGTTTCTGCGTATATCGGTGAAATCTGCGGGAGATTTTTTTATGATTCAACCGAAAGATTTTACTATCTTGGTTTGTATAACGGACATGCTATGAGGACTTTGATAGTATTCGTACTGGCATTTGTTTCGATAGAGGCCACTGCTCAGATTAATCCGTCACGGGCTGGTAATTCGTTACTGGGATTTTTTCGCGTGAAGAAAACTTCGGAGCCGTTCGACTTTCGTTCTACACGACATACCCCTATACTCAGCTCGGCTGATTCGTACGCACCCGGCCGTTATTGGCAGACGTCAACGTATACTACGTACTCCGAGAATGGAAGGATCCGCACGACACATATCTTCGATGCTATCGGACAACTTCGCGAATCAAGACCATCCGTAAGTCTGCGCAAGACTGGTGCGTTATCGTTACTGCGTGTACAGTTTTCCTTCCAGCGACAGCCTACGCTTTTTACCTATACCATTCGGTGACTTTTTTGGGCTGCTGGCTTCTGGCTACTGGTTTCTGGACAACAGCCCAATGGCAGGTAGGCAAGGCGTTGTGCATCATCATGTGATTTTTTCTTTGGGCCCATTGCGTCTGCTTAGCGTTCTCTGTACAACGATTTACTAATTCGGCTTTTGCATGAGATTAACAATCTGCTCAACGCAGTTCGCATTTTCATCAAGGTTAATATCCGGATTTATACCCGAGTCTTCATATAGCAGATGTTCGTCTTTTCCTTTCATATCCGTTATATAAATCGAGAATCGTTTACTGGGTAATATTTCCCTTCGACCGTAATTACTTCCGTACGTCAACATTCCTTTTGTTGGTTGACCGGCAGTAACGGTGTTCGGTAATTTTTTCAATTGCAACACAAGGATCTCCGCCCGGCTTAACGTCTCGTTGTTCA
>CAMLLI010000398.1 GCA_946480685.1 uncultured Flammeovirgaceae bacterium
CTTCTTACTTCTTACTTCTTACTTCTTACTTCTTACTTCTTACTTCTTACTTCTATTTCTTCACAAACTTCAAAAACGCCACCCCGCTATTCGTCTTCACGCTCAGCGTATATACTCCGGCCGCATAGTCTGCTATAGATAGTTCTAATGAAGACTCATGCGTGCTGTGGCGCAGTCCTTCCTTGCCATGAGCGGAAGTAATGACTATATCTTTCTTTCCGGTTCCGGGAAGTGTGATGGTTAATTTATCGGAAGCCGGATTCGGATATGCTGTTAATTTTTGTCCCGCGCTGGTTTCAATATCCGTAATCACAACGTCAACATTATCAGACATGGCACTGGTACAACCATTGACCGTAACCTGTACGGTATAAATAGCACTTTCGGAAGTCGTGAGCGTTACGCCTTTTGCATCGGTAATCTTTACACCATTTTTAAACCACTGATTGCCGGTGGTGCTGCTGGACGTAAGCAAGGCCGCATTCGAGTTTTGAGACAATGTAACGGTTGGCTTCTGCGGATTAACACAGAAACTCTGTTCTGCTACCGTGGAGGGATTATAGTTTTCGTTACCCGGTTGGTTGGCCACAACGGTAGCGGTACCCGCCTCCGTGAGCGTTACCTGGTTGCCGGCGATAGTAATTTTAGTGGGTGTTGTTGTCTGGTATGATAACGCAAGTCCGGATGTACTGGACCCTGTCAGTGTAAACGGAGCATCGCCCAATGTTTTATCCGCTATAGCAGGGAAGGTAATCGTCTGATCAGCTTTGTTGATGAGGAGTACAACTTCCACCGGATCGGCAGCATCGTATGTGCCATTACCCGGTTGACTAGCCTCAATCATAATTGTACCGGCTTTATGTATCGTGACTACATTACCACTTACTGAAGCAATGGCAGGATCTGAACTTTCATAGGTAATCGGCAGGCCTGCATCACTCGTAGCCGTGAGGGTAAACGGATCATCACCGTATGTTTTTGCAGGAAGCGGATTGAATGTGATAGTTTGCTCGAGGCGACATCCGGCAGGTAACGGTAAATCGGTTGATGTGTCGTGCACGAAAATTTCATCACCAACACCTGCAGCAAAACCAGTCACATATATTTTTTCACCGATAGCGAGTATATCTCCTGAAATGCCCCCGGCTGTAACGGTAGTGTTGTTGCTGACTTTTATAGTACTGCATTCCGGACCATTCGTTTTCCAGAGCGTACGTATACCGCCGTCAAAAGCAGTGAAGTATAAAAAGTTGTTTACAGTAATAAGGTTTGCAGGTGCTGCACTTACGGAACCTGCGTTTATATCTGATACCATCGTGGTTCCTCCGGCAGTACCATCACTTTTCCAGAGCTCAACACCATGCGTGCCATCGTCCGCAGTGAAATATAGTATATCGTTCGCTGCTGTCAGTTGACTTATGTTCGAAGATGCAGCTCCCGGGTTGATGTCTAACACCAGGCTTGTGTTGGCCGCTGTTCCATCGGTTCGCCATAGTTCTTTTCCGCTTACGCCATCATTCACTACAAAATATCCAACACCATTTACTTCTTCAAACTGAAGTATATCTGTGCTTACAAAACCTCCTGCTGCATTTGGATTGATGTCTTTTACCAACACAGTTCCGGCATTTGTGCCATCACTTTTCCATAGTTCAAGTCCATGTGTGCCGTCATCAGCAAAGAAATATAGAGCTCCGTTTTTGTTCTTCAATCCCTTCAGGAACGTAAATGTCTTCACTACATTGGTGCCGGTATTTAGTTCACCACCATCGCTGGTCCATAAACCAGCAGTACCTGCGTCATTGGCAATGAAATATAGTTTGTTGTTGAAGTTAGTCAGTGAAGCAGGATTCGAGCTGATGGAACCACCTATATTTGCTACACGCTTGGTTCCGGCAACTGTACCATCGCTCTTGTATAATTCTATCGCAACGTTGTTGGCTTCATATCCCGGAAAGTAAGCAATGTTGCCTACACCGGTAATTTCAGAACCATCAGAAGGTTTAGCACCTAATTCAATGGTGCCGGCTGCTGTTCCATCCGTCTTCCATAAGCGTATAGGCTCTTTGCTCATGTCTCGAGCTGTAAAGTATATCAGGTCACCTACACGTTTCAGGTATGATGGATTAGAAGAACTATCGGCATTAAACCAGATCTCTTTTAGCAGTGCAGTACCTGCGCTGGTGCCATCACTTTTCCAAAGCTCTTGCCCATTGCCTGTATCATACGCAGAGAAATATAGTGTGTTGTTGAGAGATTCAAAGTGGCCCGGATTCGAACCTGCATTTGTAACGGGTATATCGGTTATGCGCTCCGTGCCGGCAAGTGTTCCATCCGTTATCCATAGTTCGTTTCCGGTGTTACCATCATCAGCCACAAAATACAGGCTGGTATTTAGTGGCGTAAGCGCATTGGGAGGGCGCGTGCCGGGTGTTATACCTTTTGCTATATCCGTAACCAGCACGGTGCCAGGCTCTGTTCCATCACTTTTCCAGATCTGGAGGCTTGCACCGGCTGTAAGATCTTTCGGTGCTACAAAATATAGCGTTCCGTTCATGTTAGTGAAATCAGCTGCATAGCTACCTATATTTTTATAGGTAACTGTACCCGCAGGAGTTCCATCGCTTTTCCAGAGTTCGGATGTATTGGCTGTGAAATATAGTATACTGCCTACAGCCGTTGTGTTCTCGATGATACTGAATTCTCCCAGGTTCTTAACGAACGTAGTACCCGCTGCTGATCCATCACTTTTCCATAGTCCATTTGCAATTGTACCATCGGAAGCAGTGAAGAAAAGCGTGCCGTTTACGTTGGTGAGTAAATCTGGTGATGATCCGGTTGCTCCGGATTGTATATCCAATACGAGTTCGGTACCGGCATCTGTTCCGTCACTCTTCCAAAGCTCAAAACCATTGGTCCCATCGGTAGCGTTGAAATATACTATACTCCCCACCGCACAGAATCTGCTGGGTGATGATGAGCCGGTTCCTGTATTTATATCTTTTACCAGTACGGTGCCGGCAGATGTACCATCGCTTTTCCAAAGTTCAACGCCATTCGCTGCGCTGTTGCCTGTGAAATATAGTGTTCCGTTTAGTTGTCCGAAATACGGACTGCTGCTGGCGCTGATGATGTTATTTCGGAGTAGTACCGTTCCGGCTTCTGTCCCATCACTTTTCCAAAGGTCAAGAAAATTAGAACCATCGGTAATGGTAAAGAAGAGTATATTACCCGCAGCGATCATGTTGGATATATTGGCTGAACCTGGTCCGGTCTGTATATCTTTTACCAATACCGTTCCGGCTTCTGTCCCGTCACTTTTCCAAAGTTCTGTTCCTTCAGTCCCATTGTTTGCGAGGAAATATACTATACCATTTACTTCAACCAGGCTGGAAGGGCTCGAAGAACTGCTGCCCGGATTTATATCTTTTACAAGTACAGTTCCTGCCTGGGTGCCATCACTTTTCCAGAGCTCTTGCCCTGCACCGGAGCGCCCGTTGAAAAGCACGACACCATTAAGTGGTGTTATACTATATGCATCTATACCTGATCGATTCGGATCTGCGGCCTGATTGATATCCTTCAGAACGCTTAACTGCGCATGGCAAAAAATAGTCGCCAATAAGAAAGGTAAAAGTAAAAGTCTATTCATTTGGGGGGTAATTTTCTTCTAAGATAACATATATGCCAAAGAAAGTTACCTCATACCTCGAATTGGCAGAGGTAGTGTTTGAACATATAATTAAGAAATGCTAAATTTTTTCTAAAATCTAAACAAACGATTTAATGCCCCTAAACGGGGGATTATTTTGTGTTTTTGATATTTGCAATACCCTCTTTGGTGGTATTTAAATTTTGAAGTATAAAATATTGCTGGTAGTTTGGTTTTACCTAAACAAAAAACTTATGAAGAAACAACTACTAGTAATCCTAGGGGTTGCGCTCGTATTTCTATGCGTAGAAGTGCGCGCGCAAAACCGAACGATCTCAGGGAAACTTACCTCTGCTGAAGATGGCTCTGGCCTGCCAGGCGTAAATGTACTTGTAAAAGGTACTACCATCGGTACCGTATCAGATGCAGAAGGTAAGTATACATTATCGGTCCCGCCAGAGGGCTCTGTCCTCGTCTTTTCATTCATCGGACTCCGAAGTCAAGAAGTAGAAATTGGTGATCGCTCTTCCGTAGATGTCCAACTCAGCCAGGATATTCAACAACTCAGTGAAGTAGTCGTTACAGCCCTCAACATTCCGCGTGAAAAAAAATCACTTGGCTACTCCGTTCAGCAAGTTGATGGCTCCGCTGTGTCTGATGTAAAGACGAACAACTTTGTAAACTCGTTGTCAGGCAAGATAGCCGGTATAGCGGTGAATGGTTCGCCCGGTGCTATAGGCGGAAGTACTCAAATTATCATCCGTGGTATAAAATCAATTACCGGCGATAATCGACCGCTGTATGTAGTCGATGGTACTCCCATTGATAACTCAAACTTCAACGGTGCTCCTAAATCATCTGGTGGCAGCGCTCCGGAAGCTGGTGCCGGTGGTACGGACTTTGGTGACGCTGTAGCGGATATAAACCCAAATGATATAGCATCGATCACGGTGCTCAAGGGTGCCAATGCTGCTGCACTATATGGTTCGCGTGCTGCCAACGGTGTTATCATGATAACAACCAAGAGCGGCAAAGGAAGAAAAGGTATAGGTGTGGACATCAGCTCCAGTGTGGAGGTGAGTAAAGTTGCTGTTCTGCCAAAGTATCAGAACGAATACGGTGGTGGTTACGAACAGGAATTCGAGCTCTACAACGGACAGCCTATTGTGAATTATGCAGCTGATGAAAGCTGGGGACCTCGCATGGACGGGCAACTGGTGCGCGAGTGGTTTTCATGGTTCCCCGATGATCCTGACTATGGTAAATTAACGCCCTTCTCGCCACATGCAGATAACGTAAAAGATTTTTATGAAACTGGGGTAGCGTTAAACAACAGTATAGCATTAAGCGGTGGCAGTGATCAAACCAGTTTCCGCATAGGCTATACCAACTACAATGCTACGGGCACTTTTCCCAATGATGAGTTGAAGAAGAATAACATCTCCGTTAATCTTACCAGCAACCTGACGAAGAAGTTAACGATATCAACGCACGTTAACTATGCACATTTTCTGCATACAGGTATACCT
>CAMLLI010000399.1 GCA_946480685.1 uncultured Flammeovirgaceae bacterium
ATCCGGTGTTACCGGCGGATTGCTGGTATACCAGCTATAGGTTGTTCCGGCAACTGTTGTAGCGGTATAGGGATTGATAACAGTTCCCTGACATATTTCTACAGATGTACCCGGACTGATGTTACCGGCTGGTACAATAGACGGACGTGCGCTCACGGTGAGTGTTTGAGGTGCCGATGTATTGCGGCAGCCTGTAGCGGGATCCGTATAGGTATAGGTAACATTGAAGCTCACCGGATTCCCAACCGTTACACCGGAAACCGATGATGGGTTGAACGTCCACACGATTGGATTCCCACCAGAGGTAATCGATGGCTGATACGTTACAGGTGCAGTAAAAAAGTCGTTGGCTGTCGTGTTTGAGTTTGCAGGTGAACCGGTTAATATCACAGACGATTCATCCTGGCAGAAAAATGTTTTTGATATCGGGAAGGTTACGGTTGGAGCACGCTTGATCGTTACAAACTGCCACTCTACGGCTTGAAAGCCAAGTACGTTATGTTCTACTACAAATCCTATATATATACCATAGTTACCTTGAAATGCCTGTGTGCTGGTATACACACTTTGATATACAGCCTACTTTGGATCGAAGATGTTCGTGGCCGGAGTTGTAATATCTACCTGGCCGGTGCCGTAAACATAGTATACAAACTTCTTAAAGGTATATCCCGGGTATCGGCTCGCGATATACGCGGGACTTACCGACAATGCAGGCGACTGGTTGTCGTTATCGCAGTACTGAACTTCAAGGTTGTTGATGTTGGTTACGTATACTTCAAATGATTTTGTAAATGTGAACTGACATTGCTGTCCGGATGGCTTGGTGTAGGTATATACTATATTATAGCTTCCTACAGAAAGGGTAGAAGGGTTAAAGCGATACTCTCCGCTGTTAAAGGTAACGCCGGGTCCTGAAAATACACCACCAGCCGGAGATCCGTCCAATCGCACGGAGGTTGAATTTTTATTGAAACGTGTTTCGTTCGGGTTTACAAGTGCATCACCAGACACGGTAAATCCAAGGCCCACGGGTGCAGCGTCTGGCACTATATTAACCGTTCCGTGAACAGTACCAACAGGATCGCCTGCTATAGATGCTGTACCACCTATACGCGTAATATTGCTGCCACCGGAAGGTGCTGTTGAGCCCGGGTAGCGTACCTTCAAACCTGCGATAGTAATGCTGTTGATGTTGGCCGTTCCGCTAATGGTATAACTGAACTGTACAACGTTTTCACCAGGATAACTTAATGTTGTAGGAGAAGATATATCGGAACCACCGGATACTATTGGTGCTGTTGTATAAGTTTGATCAAATATATACCCTGTAGGGAGGGCAAGCGACAAGGAAACAGTTCCATTGTTAGCAAAGTCACTGGGGTCTGTTTCAGTGATCACTATATTTCCGAGCGTCTGAAATGCACCACCGTAGCATAAGTTAAGCGTAGGTTCCGTAATGTCTACACCGGCACTGGTAATGGTTACACTTCCGGCAGCATCGGCCAATGCATCAGCATGCGTATCATCAGATCCATCCAATGTATAGGTACCCGCCAGGTTGATTCGAAGTTGATTCCAGGTAAATTGCCCGGAGCTGAGTGACGGACTCAACGATTCACCGCCACCGGCTGTTAATGTACCGGAACCTCCGGAAGCTGTTAATGTAATCTGACCATTATAGTCCAGGTCTGTATTGTTGTAAGGATTGGAATCGACCGCGCGAACCGTAAGTGAGAAGTTCGTATTGAACGGAGTTGATGGCGGGTTTGCCTGGAAGATAAGTTTACTGGCCACTACTGCTATCTGGTTGGTTGTACCGGCCGTTGTTGTAGAAGCACCTCCCGCATTCGCACTGGCAAAGCCTGAACCTGTACCGGTTGTTGTTCCAGTGATAGTGATATGTATAGTTTGTTTATCAATAACAGAAGTTTGAAAGGTAGCCCGGACGTTGATGTTGAATGAACCATTGTCGGCAACTGTTATAGGGGTTGAAGGTGTAAAGGTTACTGTGTTACCTGTAACAGATTGTTCAGTGCCCGCTATTTCTGTATTGGCATTATCGTCAAACAAAGCGATTCGTCTTACGTTCGCATAGTTTGTTAATTGTATCGTGATCGAGTTTACTATAGTTGGCTGACCATCGGCATCGGCTGCACCACCGCCATCACGAATGGTAAAGTCGCCCATGGAAAGACTGTTCGTTTGATCATTCGCGATCGTTGCGCTTTGATACGTTCTATAGGCGATAGAAGCTGTTGAACCTCCAGTAAAGGTTATATCGGATGCTGCCGAGAATGTAACATCATTGTCAACTGTAAATCCGCCACTTACCCGGTAATTATAGGTTTCAGGATTTACACCGTCCCAGTTGAAAGGTATAACGGCATAGTAATAATCAGTGCTTCCACTCAACCCGGTATCATTAAACGATGTAGTAGCGGAGTTTGTAACGGTGGTAACAAGTGTGCTGGCACCCAGCGCTAATGATGCTGGTGCTACACCGTCTTGTACGCTGGTATTGGCAGGAGCAGAGCCTGTTCTCCGAAGGACAACATATCCGCTTGTGTTGCCAATGGTGGAGAATGCTGAGAATGTAAGATTGATCTGGCTATTGCTCACAGCTGTAGCCGTAACAGCAGCAGGCTGTGCATCCGGAACCGGTGAGTATGTAAAGAACGATGACTCTGGCGAGAGTGAAGTGCCCGCTACGTTGGTAGCATATGCGGCATAGTATATTCTTACTCCCGATGGAAGACCCGTGCGTGAATGTGTAAATGCACTTACTGCGGTTCCTCCTTCAGCAAGTTTGTTATCGCTGATGGTTACTCCGGCACTGGTCTTCCATACCGTACCGCGTTCTGTCAGCGTATTGCCACCGTTGGCTGTTACGGTACCTCCCAGTGTAGCGGAGTTTTCATTCGCACCGGTTGCTGTAGGTGACGTTACCGTTGGTGCTTTGGTAGAAGCAGTAGCCGTTGGTGCTGCAGGTGTTGTTTTGAAATTAGGTCCTGTAGAATTATAGGCATATATAACGAACTCAAGATTCTCCCCTGAAGGAAGACCTGTCCAGGTATAGGAGTTTGCGCCTACCGCATGCGTTACATTGTGTGCACCGGCATTGTCGCTAAGATCCGAATCGTCTGGTACAGCAGTATTGTCTGCAACAGTAGCAAATGTACCGGATGGAACCGTGCGCACCAGGATGAGGTAATGCGTAGGCAGGTTTGCTCCGGTAGAGCCTGTCCAGTTAAGTTGAACCGATGTTCCACTTTGCACCGTAGCCGAAAAGCCGGTAGGGTGGGTGGAAGGTTCCTGTGCAAAAGCCCGGAGCCCGATTACGGAAAGTATAAATGCAAAAAAAAGTTTGCGGGTAAAATTATTCATAGGGTTGAATAATGAGGTTTCTATAAACTATATATGGATCTTCGGTCAGGAAGATATATCTGCTATATATCGGGTGGTATATATACTTGTCAGTTGTTCAGTTCACCGTTTGCATCGGTCTTCATAATAAAGATTGATGACAAACCGGATACATCGTTGGATCCGCAGAGCAGCAAGCCGCCATCGGCTGTTTCACGAATACTGTTAACGGTTTCATTGCCGGCTCCGCCCATTACTTTATGCCAGAGTATATTTCCCTGGCTGTCTATCTTTATCAGCAGTATATCTTTACCACCTTTTCCGAGGTTGGGTGTTGTTTGTACAGATCCTGCTAAGATAAAGCCACCATCGCGTGTTGAGATCAGCGCATCACCGGTGTCCTCGCTCGAAGATTCACCGGCAGTTACTGTTCCGTTTCCTGTTAAAAATCTTTCGCCATCAAAGTAACGCTCGCTTCCTTCCATGATATTCCCTTGCTGATTTACTCGGATGAAGAACATATTGCTGTTCGCTCCGGCAGGAGAGGCATACGTTCCGATTACACCATATCCGAAGGCAACAGACTCGGATGGTTGTATATCGTTGGCATAGAGTTGCTGATCGGTTGCTTCACCAAACTGCGAGAAGTTTTCAAATGTTGAATTCTGCTGGATATAGGGTATACCTAAATAAGAGCGTGAAAAATTCTGGTTCTCTTTGAGTAGTGCGGTAGCCCAGATCACTTTTCCTGAAGGCGCTATATGTACCGATTTTGAATTGACATAGTCGCGATCCAGCACATCGTAAGTCTTATACCAGAGTGTGTCCAGTGTAGATGCATCGAGGGAAACCAGATAAGGCTTCTCGGTGGTTGATAAACCTGCAAGCTTGAAAGAGCCCAGCACGATAACTTCATTCTGATCGGAAAGCGTTACCGAACCTCCGTGTATATCGGTGATGTTGGTAGTGTTCTTACGATCCGCAATGACTACTTTATTCACAAGTGTGCCGGTTAGATTCAACTTGAACAAGCGGGCAGAGTACACCACGAGATCATATACGGAAACATCGCTGGATTCAAGGTTTGACTTTATACTGTCTCCAATAATGTAGTAACCGTCTGTCGCCACTTTCAGCGCTTTGGCCTGGCCTCCCGGCAATACAACATCATCGGCAAGGCGATCGCCATGCGCATCCGTGCGTATAAACAAAATGTTCTGACTGCCGTTGGCCAGCAATTCGTTACCCAGAATCACATAACCGCCATCGACTTCTTCCGCAGTTATACCGTATACATTATGCGCTGCTTCATAGAAGCGGATAAACGTACTCCGGTCTTCCGGTTTTGCATCTTCTATATTGTTACAGCTCCAGCACAAACACATCAACAGCCCTGATAAACAAATCCGCGTTCTCATTTTCTTTTATTCAGTTTTTTCGGGTTAAAGATGTTGTGAACATAGCCTGCTGTTATGGAAAGCGAGTTCAGTTTGTACGTGCTGTCGGCATAGCCGTATTCAAAAGGTAAACTGCTGTCTACACCAAAAGCAGTTTTAGGGGAGTTGATCTTGGTAATGCCGTATAGAAACCGTACTTCGGTTGTGATAAAGCCACCACCGAGTGTAAAGTGTGCACCTGCTGATATAATCCCGCTGAGGTTGAATTTCTCGCGCTGTGTTTTCAGGTCGAACGATTTCTCTTCGATGAACTGATACCCTTTGCGCGTGCGACTGCCACTTAAGGAAGAGCTCAGCAAGTAATCAGCTTCAACGCCAAGTGCTATATAGGGCTTGAATTTTATATTGCTGA
>CAMLLI010000400.1 GCA_946480685.1 uncultured Flammeovirgaceae bacterium
TTATCAGGTAGAGTAGCCGGTGTTGATGTAAAGACTAACAACAACATGGGTGGATCTGTAAACGTGGTGATCCGCGGGTATAAATCTATCATGAATAACAACCAGGCTTTGTTTGTAATTGATGGTATACCGGTATCCAACGCCAACAACAATACCGTTAACCAACGCAACGGTGCGGCTGGTGTTGACTATGGTAACGCAGCTGCCGATATCAACCCGGATAACATTGAGTCAGTGAACATATTGAAAGGTGCAGCAGCATCTGCGCTATATGGTTCGCGTGCGGCTAACGGTGTGGTGATGATCACTACCAAGAAAGGACGCAAGAACAGCTTTGATGTTGTATTGAACACGGGTGTTGTAGTAGGTAAGATTGACAAGAGTACATTTGCCCGCTATCAGAAAGAATATGGCGGAGGATATAGATTGACTTTCCAGCCGAATGAGACATACCAGGATGGTTCATTGCCAGTGCCTCAGTTTACTGCCGATGCATCATATGGTCCTAAGTTCGATAATCAGTTAGTATATAACTGGGATGCATTCGATCCGAAGCATCCGAACTACCACAGAGCAACAACGTGGAGAGCAGCAGACAACGGTCCTGAAACATTTTATGAGACAGCTGTGCAATCAAACCAAAGCATTTTAGTGAGCGGTGGTAATGATAAAGCTGTATTCAAAGTTGGTTATACCCGCAGTGATGAAACAGGTGTGTTGCCCAACAGTACATTGGACAAGAACATGTTCAACTTCTCTACTTCGTATGACTTTACTGAGAAGCTGACGATCAGTGCTTCGGCTAACTTCTCACACATTGAAGGTGTTGGTCGTTACGGAACAGGCTATAGCTCTGCAAACCCTAACCAGGTATTCCGCCAGTGGTGGGCTACACACGTTGATATGCAGGAGCAGAAAGATGCATACTTCCGCAATCGCCAGAACATAACCTGGAACTGGAACTCAGCACGTACAGGTCCTATATATATGGACAATTCGTACTGGACTCGCTACGAGAACTTCAACAACGACTCACGTGATAACTACTTCGGTTATATAGCCGCTAACTATAAAGTAAACAGCTGGCTGGAAATAATGGGACGTGCCGCTGTTAACAAAACAGTTGATCTTCAGGAAGAACGTGTAGCGGTTGGAAGTTCCGCGGTAGCGCGTTACGAACGATTCGACAGAACATTCACAGAGTCAAACTATGACCTGATGCTGAACTTCAAGAAAGCAATCTCCGATGATATATCTTTCAGCGGTATACTTGGTGGTAACATACGCCGTAGTGAAATGAACTCGATACGCGGTCTTACCAGCGGTGGTTTGGCGGTGCCAGGTCTCTACGCATTGTCGAACTCACGCACGCCTATGAGCCCTCCAACGGAAGTAACTGAACGCATTGGTGTGGATGGTATATTTGCAAGCGCAAACTTTGGCTATAAGGAAATGATATTCCTTGATCTTGCCGGCAGACGCGATCAGTCTACTACACTTCCTTCCAACAACAATACATTCTATTATCCTTCAGTAGCGGGTAGCTTTGTATTCTCGAAGCTGTTGGATGTATCGTGGTTGAACGAAGCGAAAGTACGCACCAACTATGCACAGGTAGGTAACGATGCACCTCCGTTGAGTGTATATAATGTATATGACAAGCCTACTGCGATCGGTGCTGTGCCATTCTTCTCATTGCCGAATATCAAGAACAATCCTGATCTGAAACCTGAAAGAACAAACAGTATAGAAGTTGGTTTGGAAGCTGACTTCCTGGATGAACGTGTAGGTTTCGATTTCACCTGGTATAAATCAAGTACATTCGATCAGATCCTTCCTGTAACCGTAAGTGCTGCTACCGGATATACCGGTAAATATGTAAATGCCGGTGAAGTTGAAAACAAAGGTATAGAGATCTCTGCATTTGTAGTTCCGGTAAGAACAAGCGACTTCTCTTGGACCATGAACCTGAACTACTATCGTAACCGTAACGAAGTAGTTAGTCTTTATAGCGAAGGTGGTAACCCGGTATTGAATGTACCGATCAGTGTGAACGGTGTTGCCTTCCAGGGTGGTGTAACGTTGAACGCTGCAGTAGGTCAGCCATACGGTGTTATCCGTGGTACAAACTATACTTACCTCAATGGCCAGCGTGTTGTTAACGCAAAAGGATACTATCAGCCAACAGCAAGCTCTGCCGAGATCATCGGTGATCCAAACCCGTCATGGTTAGGTGGTGTAGGTAACACATTGAAGTATAAAAATCTTAGCCTGAGCTTCCTCGTAGATGTTCGTCATGGCGGAGATATATTCTCATTGGACATGTGGTATGGTGATGGCAGCGGTCTGTATGAAGAGACTGCAGGCTTGAACGATAAAGGAAATCCGAAACGTAATCCGGTAGCTGAAGGCGGTGGTGTATTGCTGCCAGGTGTTAAAGCTGACGGAACGCCGAACAATGTATATGCCGAGAACTTCGATGGTAGTGGTAACACAGCATATGGTTATGTTGCCAACGGTCAATCAGGTGCACCACGTGCTGCATACGTATATGATGCGAGCTATGTTAAACTTCGTGAAGCATCGATCTCTTATTCTTTACCGTCATCACTGTTGAGCGGTTTGAAAGTTATCAAGGCGATCGATATATCACTGGTAGGCCGCAACCTTTGGATCATCCACAAGAACATGAAGTACTCTGATCCTGAAGAGAGCTTGAGTTCAGGTAACACGGCCAGCGGTTATCAGAGTGGAGCATATCCTACCGTTCGTAACTATGGATTTAATGTGCGTTTCAAATTCTAAGATCAACTTATCATGAAGAAAATAATAGCAATATTCCTTTCATTCGCTCTGTTGACATCATGTGTCGACTCGCTGGATGATTATAACGTAGACACCAAACGTGCACAGACTGTAACTGCGGAAACATTGTATAGTGCTTCATTGAAAAATTTAGCAGATATACTTACCACTCCGAACGTTAACAATAATAACTTCAGACTCTATGCACAGCATTGGACAACCACAACATATCTGGATGAGCCGCGCTATGTATTGACATCACGTCCTATACCGCAGAACTTCTGGGATGCATTGTATCGCGATGTTTTGTCTGACCTGATCGAGGCACGTAAAATTGTTGAAGCCAACCAGTTCATTACAGAAGGTGTAAAGAACAACCAGCTTGCACAGATTACCATTGTAGAAGTATATACATGGTCTGTACTGGTAAATACATTCGGTAATGTTCCGTATTCGGAAGCACTTGATATCAACAACTCGTTGCCGAAGTTTGACGATGCAGAAGATATATACCTGAATCTGTTAGACCGCCTGGACGCTGCATTGCCTTTGCTGACAACCACTTCAGCAGGTTTTGGTACCGGTGAATTGCTATATGCTTCAAAGACCGGACTCGCAAACAAGATCGACTACTGGAAAAAATTCGGTAACTCTGTAAAGCTGAAACTGGCGATGGTATTGGCCGATCAGAACCCGGACCGCGCTGCGAAAGCTGTTAGCGAAGCTGCCGCTGCACCGGAGAACCTGATCACTACAAATGATCAGAGCGCACGTTTCCCGTATATCAACGATGCTCCGAATAACAATCCGATTGCAACAAACCTGAACGCGTCATTCACTTCACGTCAGGATTTTATTGCAGCCAACACGATTGTTAACCTGATGAATACACTGCAGGATCCGCGCAGACCATTTTACTTCACACAGGTAGGCGGAGAATACAAAGGTGGTAACTATGGTTTCCAGAATGACTACGCGGTCTTCTCGAAGATCAGCACAAAGATCATTACACCAAGCTTCGAAGCGTTGCTGCTGGATTATGCTGAAGTAGAGTTTTTACTGGCAGAAGCGATCGAGCGTGGATTTATAGGCGGTACAGCGTCCGAACACTATGATAAAGCTATAACGGCTTCGATCACGTATTGGGGCGGTACACCTGCAGAAGCTGCAACGTATCTGGCTCGTCCAGAAGTTGCCTATACAACAGCAACCGGTGACTATAAACAAAAGATCGGTACACAAAAATGGATCGCGCTGTTTAACCGCGGCTGGGATGCATGGGTAGAGTGGAAGCGACTTGACTATCCTCAGTTGTTACCACCATCCGGTACAGGTATACAGGTAGAGCTGAAGATTCCGGTGAGATTGATTTACCCGATCAGTGAGCAAACGGTGAACGGCAATAACCGCGCTATAGCTGCCGAAGCTATAGGAGGAGACCTCATCACCACGAAACTCTTCTGGGATATACACTAGAGTACTTTTTTTTATGTTGAATGTAGGGACTGTCCAACGGACAGTCCCTTTTTCGTTACTAAAAAATCCAATGGCACAAAGATCACAAGAAGACATAGTGTGTTACGCGGAGAATATACTTTGTCTGTGTTTCTGGATTTATACCTGGTCTTGAAAATGTAAGCTTAAGAGGTTATATTCGGCTACTGTTAACTGAATCTACTCTATGACACCCTATGCCTCTACCAGTAAAAGGGTAGCAGCTGCCTTTATCGACTATTTTCTTTTCACCGTTGTTTACAATATTTACCGGTTCGTGCTCGATGTCCCCGGTGCCAATGGTATACCAACGGTTATTGGCATTGACGTTATTCCTGTTTTTATATTCTGGATACTATACTTCCCGCTGATAGAAGGAATTACCGGACAAACACTTGGAAAAAAATAGTCGGTATACATGTAGTACGGATAGACGGGAGCGATACAGGGCTTGTCAACGCTTTTCTCAGGCACTTGTTAGATTGGTTTGACCTTGCGTTTTTTGGATTGATTGCCATCATCACGGTAGGTATGAACGACCGAAAGCAGCGAATAGGGGATATGGTGGCAGGGACAATCGTAGTGCCAGATGAAAAACCATTTACCTGCAATCAGTGTCACAAACAAATAACTCTGGATCGCAAAGAAATATTAACCGGCCAATATATATGCCCGTTTGTGGGGCAGAGAACATACTGTACAGATACTAGTGTGTGCTGCTCTATATAGTGCTCCTTATGGAAGAAAAAAACTAAGGAAGATAATGCCGAGACATCGGCAATAATGTTCCTATATTGGCATGTTGGTACGAATTGTACAGTGAACAAATGAAAAAGATTCTATTGGCATTGGCGGCTGGCGCCATGGCGCTC
>CAMLLI010000401.1 GCA_946480685.1 uncultured Flammeovirgaceae bacterium
TAAACCATCCAACCTGATCATTCTGCCGGTGTTGTTCGAGAATGATGTGAAAGCGGTAATCGAACTTGCTTCACTTGAAGTATTCAACGAAACGCACATCGACTTCCTGGAACAGGTAACAGAAAGTATCGGTATCGTATTGAATACGATCGAAGCGAATACACGTACCGAGGAACTTCTTACGCAGTCGCAGTCACTGGCCAGTGAGTTGAAAGTACAGCAAGGTGAATTGCGCAGAACAAACGATGAGCTCCAGGATAAAGCTTTGCTGCTGGTAAAACAGAAAGAAGAAGTGGAAGCGAAGAACAAGGAAGTAGAAGAAGCACGGAAGTCGCTCGAAGAAAAAGCCGAGCAGCTTACACTTACTTCCAAGTATAAATCTGAGTTCCTTGCAAACATGTCGCACGAGTTACGTACACCGCTGAACAGCTTGCTCATCCTCGCGCAGCAACTATATGAGAACGCAGAAGGCAACCTGAACGAGAAGCAGATTCGTTATGCGAAGACTATTCACTCGTGTGGTGATGACTTGATCCAGTTGATCAACGATATCCTCGATCTTTCCAAAATCGAATCAGGGTTTATTTCAACGAACATCTCTCCTGTTCCGCTGGGTGAGATTGCTTCGTTTGTTGAAACTACATTCAAACCTATATCGGAAGCACGCAATCTTAAATTCAGAATTGAGATGGATGCTTCGTTGCCGAGTTCGATGGAGACCGATATACAGCGACTCAACCAGATCTTGAAGAACCTGTTGTCCAATGCATTCAAGTTTACCGAGAAAGGTGAAGTAAGTCTGAGTATATATGATGCCAAACGAAACTGGAAGCCTGGCAACCAGAACCTGGACAACGCGAAGAAAGTTATAGCCTTCTCGATCAGCGATACCGGTATAGGTATACCGCAGGAGAAGCAGATGATTATCTTCGAAGCGTTCCAGCAGGCAGAAGGTTCTACCAGCCGTAAATATGGAGGAACCGGTTTGGGATTGTCCATTAGCCGTGGTCTTGCCGAACTGTTAGGCGGTACCATTGAGCTCGAAAGTTCACCGGGCAGTGGAAGTACATTTACCTTGTTCCTGCCGGTTGACAGCGTTCCAAATATAGCGACCCTCGAAACCTCCAAGAACCTGAAGGCGATTGAGCAAATGCAGCTGAACGACAACGATGGTAACATTGATTCGTTGCTCAGTACGCTGCGCGTAACCAAAGATGGTGTTGAGAATCGCGGAGGTATGGAGATTGTGAATGAAATGATCAACGAAGCCGGTGACGACCGCACCCATCTTCAACCCAACGACAAAGTGGTGTTGATAGTGGAAGACGATTATCGCTTTGGAAAGATCATCATCGATAAGGCACACGAAGTTGGTTTGAAAGGAATTATCGCTACGAACTACCTCGAGGTGTTCGACTTCATTAACCGCTTTGCGCCAGTAGCCATTACGTTGGATGTAAAATTACCGGCTACCAGCGGATGGAAAGTGCTCGACCTGTTACGCAACGATCTCAACTATCGTCATATACCTATTCACGTAATCTCCGGTGAAGAAAACAAAGCGCTGGCACTGAAACGCGGTGCGCGAAGCTTCCTGCTGAAGCCGCTGGACAATACGCAGCTTGATGATCTCTTCAAAGATATATCAACCTATAACCAGCGCGACATCAAGCGTATACTGGTGGTGGAAGATAATGAGATCGACTCTTCACAGATTGCCAAGATCGTACAGGATGTCAATATGCAGGTAAGCATCGCTCCTACCGGTGCCGAAGCATTGGAGATGATCAAGAGCGAAGATCCGGATTGTATCATTCTCGACTATACGCTGCCAGATATATCAGGACCTGAAATTGTGAGTAAAATAGCACAGACCAAAAAGAAACTCACACCGATGATCGTATACTCGGCACGGGAATTTTCAAAGTCGGAAATGAATCAGCTCAATCAGAATTCCAATGCGGTTATTCCGAAGAGTGCGAATTCCATCGAACAACTGCTGGAAGAAACTATTGCACATCTTCATATTAACCACAGGGATCTGTCGCGGGAGAAAAAACGCATCATCGAAAACATCCGTAACAAAGAAGATATACTGAGCGGAAGAAATATACTGGTGGTGGATGATGACGTGCGAAACCTCTTCGCCCTGACAACCGTATTTGAGCGCTATAATATAAATGTAATCACAGCCGAAAGTGGTAAAGATGCTATTCAGATTTTGAATGACAACCCAAAAATTGAAATGGTGCTGATGGATATTATGATGCCGGAAATGGATGGCTATGAGACAACGCAAAAGATCAGACGCGAACACAAGAACAGTTCACTGCCGATCATTGCTGTTACTGCGAAAGCCATGAAGGGCGACCGGCAGAAATGTATTGAGGCAGGAGCTTCCGATTACATTACAAAGCCTGTAAAGATCGATCAACTGCTGTCATTGATGCGATTATGGTTCTGTAAGTAATTTTCTATATTGGTAAATATTTTTGCTCCATGCAACCAAAGATCTTACTCGTTGATGATCGCGAGGACAACCTGCTTTCCATTGAAAGTATATTGGAACCGAATGGTTATCATTTTGTCAAGGCCAGATCTGGAAGAGAGGCACTGAAAATACTGCTCTCCGAATTTGATTTTGCCATGATACTCATGGATGTGAAGATGTCGAACCTCAACGGGTTTGAAACGGCATCTCTCATCTATGAGCGTGACAAACTGAAACATATACCGATCATTTTTATCACGGCCAATAACTTTGGTGATGAGAACATGTACAAAGGTTATCAGGCCGGTGCGGTAGACTATATTTTCAAGCCTATCAATGCCGATGTACTCCGCGCCAAGGTTTCTGTACTGGTAGACCTGTATAAGAAAACACACGAGCTGAAAGTACAGGAACAGAAACTGATCGCCACCAATAAGAGCCTCGAGAATGAAGTAAAGGAACGTATAGCTTCCGAGGAGAAAGTAAAACAACTGAACCAGGAGTTGCTGGTAAATATAGAGCGCCTTCAGTCTGTGAATAAAGAACTTGATCGTTTTGCATTCATGGCTTCGCACGATCTGCAGGAACCCCTGCGCAAGATCAGGCTCTTTGCCAACAAACTCTTCATGAAGTATAAAGATACCCTGGATGACAGTGGTAAAGCTGACTTTGAGCGCATTCAGAAATCGGCCGAGCACATGCAGTCACTCATCCGCGATATACTTACCTTCTCCAAAATTTCCGAGGATACACAGGAGTTTACATCCACCGATATAAACGTTATCATTAACGATATACTGGGCGAACTGGATGAAGAGATCCGAAACAAACATGCTCAGATCAGCACCGATAAGTTTCCAACGCTCTACGGTAATCCGGGGCTGATCCGCTTGCTCTTTCACAACCTCATCAACAACGCGCTCAAGTATTGCAAGAAAGATACACCTCCCCTCATTGCCATTACATTCGACTGGTCAACCAACGGACAGCCTGCTGTACCGCTGCACCAGAAGTATTGCCGGATCCTGGTAAAAGACAACGGCATGGGTTTCGATCAGAAATATGCAGAAGAAGTGTTCGGTATGTTTAAGCGTCTGCATACCGAAGCGAAGCTGGAGGGTACTGGTATAGGTCTGGCACTCTGCAAGAAAATTGCCGAGCACCACAAAGGAAGTATATCTGTATTAAGTAAAGCTGGTGAAGGCTCTACATTTATAGTATCGCTGCCAGTACAGGCTGCAGAAACCGTGGCACACAAAGGTACCCCGGTGGTTGTCTCCAATTCATGAAGCCGGTTTTTTCTCCGGCTGACCGTTACCTTTATCTGTAAACTGAACGGTATATATTTTATTCTCAGCAAACACTCCATAGATGGCCAGGATCGCGTGATGTCTGGCCTTCATAAATTCCTGCGGATGCTTGTTGCTGGTCCAGAACGATATATATACCTGTATCTTCGGATCCGCTATCGCTGAAAAGTATACTTCGATATTACGAATCGTATCGTTTGAAGCCGCCTTATCCAGTGCATCCTTAATACGGCCTGCTATAAAATCAAGATCAACCGTATTCACAATCTGAAACTCCAGCTCCACCTTTCGTTCCTCAGTAAGCGAGTAATTAATGATAGGTTTTTGAAATATATCTTTGTTGGGAATGATAACGTGCAGGCCTGCATAGGTGCGCAGCGTTGTAGACCGCAGGCGTATCTCCTGAATCGTTCCGGTGAATCCGTTTGTCTCAATGGTGTGTCCTATATCAAACGGTCGCTTGAACGCAATGAAAGCACCGGATATAAAATTAGCGGTAAGATCCTGGAATGCAAAACCAAGCGCAAGCCCAATGATACCAACACCTGCCAGCAACGATGACACCGCTTTATCAAGCTGCATAATCTGCAGCGCTGTCATGATGCCGAAAATAATTACGAGCGAATATAGTATACCTGAAACCAGTCCGCTGATCGACTCGCTCTTGGAGACGCTCATAAAAAATTTCTGAGACAACCTCTGTGCCAGGCGTGCAGCAAAAATGAACAACAGCAGTACAATAACCGCGAGCGCAAAGTTTGGCAGCATCTTGATGATATATACCCACCAGCGCGTAAGCTTGTCTTGAATAAGATTGATCCAGTCACTCATTACGTTTATATTTTTAGAAGTGAGAACAATAAATACGTACTATAAATTTAGTGCCACCGTCTACTCAGGGCATAATTTTTTGCCGTATCCGGCAGTAACAAATATAGAACATCATGAGAACTACAAGAAGAACAACCACACGGGCGTTCAGTCCCGATAATACGCTCAACAATTCACCGGTAATTGATGAACAGATTGCAAGAAGTGAGGAAAATCTTACTGATGAAACCACGGTGGAGGAAATTTACACACCGGGTGCGCTATCGAACGATGAAAAATCAAAAGAAGAACAAGCGCGTAAAAAGCCTGTGCTTAACAAGAGAGTTGAGTAACAGGTTGTCATTTTTAGTGACGAAAAAAGCAGCTGCTATACCAGCTGCTTTTTTTGTTCCCTCCGCTGATGGACTACATCCTCGACCTATAGCGTTGTCCTGAACCGTCTGCTTTCTCGTTTAACCGTATACGCATCGATAAAAAATCAGCGAAGGCAATAGAGAAATGCAGGCAATACTGTTTTATATTCGA
>CAMLLI010000402.1 GCA_946480685.1 uncultured Flammeovirgaceae bacterium
GTTATACCGCTGGGTATGGTGGGGGCGTTGCTGGCGTTACTCATCACTGGTAATCCGCTTTCATTCGTTGCTATTATTGGTCTCATTGCACTGGCCGGTGTAGAAGTAAAGAATTCAATCCTGCTGGTTGATTTCACCAATCAACTGAGACAACAAGGTAAATCTGTAGATGAAGCCATCCGCGAAGCAGGTGAAGTCCGCTTCTTACCGATTGTGCTGACATCACTCACAGCCATTGGCGGATTACTTCCTATAGCGTTATCAACCAATCCGCTCATTGCACCGCTTGCCATTGTACTCATCGGAGGACTCATCAGTTCAACACTACTCTCGCGCATTGTAACGCCCGTAGTATATAAGTTGATACCGCCACGCGTGG
Organism: uncultured Flammeovirgaceae bacterium; assembly: GCA_946480685.1. Next base: position 380 of record CAMLLI010000402.1, read on the forward strand.
AAATAGCTGCGAGCCGCGAGTCTTGAGCTGCGAGAGTAAATAGCTGCTGGCCACAAGTTGCAAGCTGCTGGATTGTTTGTCGGAAGGTTACGCGTTTGCTTTAGTAAACGTATACCAATCGATACAATCCGGCGGCTATATTTTTTTCTCACAGCCCATAACTCAAAACTCGCAGCTAGTTCAAAGCAAACTATACTTACCCGATAATCTTCCAGCCGCCTGCAGCTTGCATTTCTCTAGCAGCTCGTAACTCACAGCTCGCAGCTAATATCAGAGATACGTTTTATCCGGGTGTAAACTATACCCACAGAAAATCTACCGGCAGCCAGTAGCCAGCCACCAGTAGCTCTTCCCTTCAGGCGTGGTTTTTTCTTTCTTGCAGAAACTCAGAAATAATTGTAAATCATTAAGCAAAAAGAGAAAACGCGCATGTCGACAGAACCAAAAAAACTTCAGGGGCAGGTAGCAATTGTTACCGGGGCCAGTTCAGGTATAGGAGCCGGTGTTGCCAAAGCACTGGCCGCACAGGGTGCCGCAGTAGTGGTAAATTACTCCAGCAGTGCTGACAAAGCCGAAGAGGTATTGAAAGAGATAAAGGATGAAGGTGGCGAAGGCTTTGTTATAAAAGCCGATGTGAGCAAGGAAGGTGATGTAGTGAAAATGTTTAGTGAAACCATCAAGCGTTATGGTACTGTTGATATTCTCATCAACAATGCAGGTCTTCAGAAAGACGCGAAGTTCCACGATATGACATTGGATCAATGGAATCATGTTATCGGTATAAATCTTACCGGACAATTCCTGTGTGCACGCGAGGCGATTAAAGAGTTTATGCGAAGAGGAGTAGTGCCGGAGCGCTCCAAGTCGGCCGGTAAAATTATCTGCATGAGCTCCGTTCATGAAGTTATACCCTGGGCAGGTCACGCAAACTATGCGGCATCCAAAGGTGGTGTTATGATGTTGATGAAAACCATTGCACAGGAGTATGCGCCCATGAAGATACGCGTGAACAGTATTGGTCCCGGTGCCATTCGTACCCCTATAAATTATGCCGCGTGGCAAACTCCACAAGCCTATAATCAGTTGCTGAAACTTATACCCGCCAAGCGTATAGGGGAGTCGGATGACGTGGGTCGCGCTGCCGTGTGGCTGGCATCTGACGATGCTGAATACGTAAACGGAATAACTTTATTTGTAGATGGCGGTATGTTGTTATACCCGGGATTTGAAGATAACGGTTAATCTTTTGAATTTTACACCTGGATTGAACTGCTATTAACTACTCATATACCTTATGACGGAAGAAAAAGAACGCCTTCAGGAAGATAATGCCAAGCTAAAGAACTGGAAGAAATTTGGTCCTTATCTGACGGAACGGCAATGGGCAACGGTGCGCGAAGATTATAGTGCTGATGGAAATGCCTGGGAGTATATTTCACACGATGCTGCACGCAGCAAAGCATACCGGTGGGGAGAAGAAGGAATCGGAGGGATCAGTGACGACCACCAGTTACTTTGCTTCGCGCTGTCGTTCTGGAACAAGAAGGATCCGATTTTGAAAGAACGCATATTCGGTCTAACGAGTCACGAAGGAAATCACGGTGAAGACTGCAAAGAGCAGTATTATTACCTCGACAGCACTCCGACTCATTCGTATATGAAGATGCTGTATAAATATCCGCAGCGGGAGTTCCCCTATAGCCTGCTGAAGGAAGAGAACAGGCGCAGAAGCAAGAGTGAGCCGGAGTATGAGCTGATGGACACCGGTATATTTAACGATAAAAAGTACTTCGATATATACATTGAGTATGCCAAGGCAGATGTCGATGATATACTTATCAAAATTACGGTACACAATAGGGGACCGGAAAATGCACCGATCCACATCGTGCCGCAGATCTGGTTCAGAAATATATGGCAGTGGAGCCATGGTGTTCGCAGACCGGAAATGTACCTGGACGATGCTGGTATCATTCAGATCAATCATGTCGATTTAGGACGATACTATCTTTTTGCTGAAGGTAAATCGGAAGCACTCTTTTGCGAGAATGAAACGAACACGGCACGACTCTATAATTTTGCTTCATCCGGTACATTTAAAGATGGTATCAATGATTATATAGTCAACAACAAGAAAGGTGTAGTGAATCGTTTTCCGCGTGGTACGAAGGCAGCGATCAATTACGATGTAACGGTACCGGCCGGTGAATGTGTAACGAAACGATTGCGTCTCGTAAACAAATTCAATGCAACTCCCTTTGATGACTTTGATACCATCTGGAAGGCACGCGTTAAAGAAGCCGATACATTTTATCACGAGCTGCAGCAAAATATACCAGACGAAGATCAACGCGATATACAGCGACAGGCACTGGCTGGTATGTTGTGGGGAAAACAATTTTATTACTATGATGTATCACGATGGTTGAATGGCGATCCCGGACATCCGGCTCCTCCGGCACAACGCAAGAAGATCAGGAACCAGGAGTGGATGCATTTGAATAATCAAGATATTATTTCGATGCCCGACAAGTGGGAGTACCCGTGGTATGCCGCGTGGGATGTTGCATTCCATACTATACCGCTCGCACTGGTTGACTCTGAATTTGCCAAGCAGCAGTTGTTGTTGTTTACGAAAGAGTGGTATATGCACCCCAACGGACAGCTGCCTGCGTATGAGTGGTCGTTCAGCGATGTTAATCCACCGGTACATGCGTGGGCAACGTACCGGGTATATAAAATGGATGAGAAGCAGAACGGCAAAGGTGACCGGAGATTTCTCGAAGAAGTTTTTCATAAACTCCTGCTCAATTTCACATGGTGGGTAAATAAGAAAGACCACGAAGGCAATAACATTTTCCAGGGAGGATTTTTGGGAATGGATAATATCGGAGTGTTCGATCGCAGTGCTCCGTTGCCGGCAGGTGAGTTCATTGAACAAACGGATGGTACCAGTTGGATGGCGATGTTTACGCTGAACATGTTACGCTTGTCACTGGAGCTGTCGAAAGAGAACCCGACATACCAGAGTCTTGCTACAAAATTCTTCGAACACTTCCTGTACATCGCAGGGGCTATGCGCAATATTGGTAATGAAGGAATTGATTTGTGGGATCAGGAAGATGAATTCTTCTATGATGTGCTGCGTACCTCCGATGACAAGAATATCCGGATGAAAGTACGTTCGATGGTTGGATTGATTCCGTTGTTTGCTGTCGAGATCCTGGATGAAGAAGTTTTTGAATCGAATCCTGAATTCACGGAGCGACTCGAGTGGTTTCTGAAATACAGACCTGATCTCGCGAATTTAATTTCACGCTGGGCAGAGAAGGGGAGGAAAGAGCGTCACTTGCTATCACTGCTGCGCGGTCACCGGATGAAACGTATTTTGAAACGAATGCTCGATGAGACCGAGTTTCTTTCACCGTACGGTATACGCGCGCTGTCCAAAGTATACGATGCCAAGCCGTACAAGTTCAACAGCAATGGCACGGAACTCTCCGTGAAATATATACCAGGCGAAAGTGATTCGAGTATGTTCGGAGGAAATTCAAACTGGCGCGGTCCGATCTGGTTCCCGGTAAATTTTCTGTTGATCGAATCGCTTCAACGCTTTCATCAATACTATGGTGAGGATTTTAAAGTAGAACATCCTACAGGCTCCGGCCAGATGCGCACACTTTATGAAATTTCAGATGATCTGTCCGCGCGACTCGTCAGCATTTTTACAAAAGATCATGAAGGCAAACGCGCTGTATATAATCACGACAAGCGCATGCAACTCGATCCCGACTTCAATAAATACATTTTGTTCTACGAATATTTTCATGGTGACAGCGGGAGAGGAGTAGGAGCATCACATCAAACCGGATGGACCGGGTTAGTTGCCAAGCTCATTCAGCGCATGAACAGTTGATGTGCCACATGATATATATCTGAAAGTATAAGAAGCGAAACAGGTATATAGTATAAACGAAAAAACCGATAACATCCCGTCTGGAATTATCGGTTTTTAATCCTAACCTGCCTACCTGTAGGCAATAGATGCTCGAATATAGAAAATATTAAATAGCAATCCATTCAATCAGAAAATATTTATGTTATTCACACCGTTGTGTCTCATGAAAGTATATATATGTTTAACCGTTCGATAAAACGTTGTAGAAAATCATTCACATCAACACGAAATTTGTACTACTAAAAAGTCGTGCCATCTATCAGTGCTGTCTCTATATATAAAACAGCAATTTCTCTATATTCTGTTCCTGCATGTTCATCTCATGCTCCACACTTCTTACTTCTTACTTCTACTTCTTGCTTCTTACTTCTTACTCCTGACTTCTTATTCGTGGCTTCTCTTCCTTCACCAATTAGCTACTTTTTATTAGATTCGAAGTTATAACCAGTTATTTCATTACAATTCAAACCCCCAACCTCCATCACTATCTGTATGAAACACTTTATGTATTGTTTAGGTGCCTTCATGTTGTTACTCATCAGTACAACCGCATGGTGCCAGAAGAAAGATCAGGATCTCTTCAGCAAAAATTTTATCACCGGTCAAATGAAAAAAGTATGCGACTGGCAATTGAACAATCCGGTAACGATCAATGAAAAAAACGAAAACGATTGGGCACGCGCAGCATTCTATACGGGTGTAATGGCTACGTATCAGACAACACAGGATGAAAAATATCTGAATGCAGCCATCGCGTGGTCGGAGTCGTTCGATTGGAAATTAGCAAAACGCTTTCGTCATGCTGATGATCACGCTA
>CAMLLI010000403.1 GCA_946480685.1 uncultured Flammeovirgaceae bacterium
TGAGATCGCTTATTACTACCAGGTTTTTGTTAATCCCTACACCGGTGCGGTAACCGGTGTTGTAAATAAGGAGATCGAATTCTTTTATGCCGTAAGACGTATTCACCAGAACCTCATGCTGAGACGCGACATCGGTAATATGATCGTTGGTACCTCTACACTTATCTTCCTGTTCATTCTCATCAGCGGTGTTGTATTATGGTGGCCACAACGTATTGCCCAGTGGAAACAGCGTTTCGTAGTAAAATGGAAAGCACGCTGGAGAAGGTTAAATTATGACTTGCACAGTGTAGTCGGCTTCTATGTATTTCTGATCGCCATGCTGATTGCTATCACAGGTTTGGTGTGGTCGTTTGACTGGTGGGAGAATGGTATCTATGCGATGCTCGGCTCATCGAAAAAAGACGCTGCGTTCCTCACGCAACGTGATACTACCTATATCGCTACCAACGAGGGTATAACGCTGGCTTGGAAAGATGCATTGAAACGATACGAGCAAGGCTTCGAACGCATTACACTGAACTTCCCTACCAAAAAGAATAGTCGGGTGGGAGCGTTTGTTCTCTATGACGGTCCTTCCGCCTGGACCGACAGTGACTATATATATTATAACGGAGCTACCGGTAATGTTCAGCAGGCTATACTGCAGGACGCCAAGAGCACCGGTATGAAATGGCGCAATACAAATTACTATATACATACGGGTAAACTATATGGCTGGCCTACACAGATACTAGCCGTCATCGCGAGCCTGATATGTGCTTCATTACCCGTTACCGGAGTAATTCTTTGGGTGGGAAGAAAGAATAAGAAGCAGGTGCCAGCATCACCTCAGCCGGTTTCGGTAAAAACAAAACCGAGACCACGTGTAGCTTCCCGACAACTCACATGAACCTTTCAACAGGTTTTATACCCACCGTTCCCGTTTTATACCCTTTAGGCCTCAACTCACTATTGTTCATTTCGTACTGCCGGCAGGCAGCAACCCCTGTCATGCTTTTTTCTCCTGCCAGATTGCGTGCAAATATCTATTTGAATTTTATAATTTTGCGGCATGCAGAGAAGCGAGACTTTGGCGGACTTTTACAAGCGGTATCCGGCCATCTATCAAACGCAACCGGGGACAGTGCCTCACCAGGCTTTGGGAGCGTTTAATGTAAACTCGCGCGATTCCTGCAATCGCTACGCTCCGTATAACCGCAGAGACTACTATAAGATATCGCTGATCATCGGGCAAGGCAATCTATATTATGCCGACAAAACGATTGAGATCGATCGCCCGGCATTGGTGTTCTTCAATCCGCAGGTACCGTATGCGTGGGAGGCTACTTCCGAGAAACAAGGTGGATACTTTTGTCTGTTCACCGCAGACTTTATACATGCGCAGGGAAATGTAAGCATCCTCGAGTCTCCGTTGTTTCATATCGGTGGAAACCCGGTATTCTTCGTTGATAAAAAACAAGAGCTGGAGCTATGCGCCATCTTTGAAAAAATGCTTGCTGAGCGCGATTCTGAGTATATATATAAGTATGACCTGTTGCGTACGTATGTAAACCTCGTCATCCATGAAGCGATGAAGTATCGTCCATTGGATACACAGCACCATCACCCGAGCGCTTCTTCGCGCATTGCGTCATTGTTTATAGAATTACTGGAGCGCCAGTTTCCGGTTGATTCCATTGAGCATTCGTTGAAGCTGCGCACGGCAAATGATTACGCCAGTCACTTGTCGATCCATCCCAACCATTTAAATCGCGCGGTACGCGAAGTGACCGGCAAGACAACGACTGAACATATTACGGGCAGAATTGTGAAGGAAGCCAAAGCATTATTGATGCATACTGACTGGAGCGTTGCCGAGATTGCATACTGTCTGGGCTTTGAATACCCGGCTTACTTCAATAATTTTTTCAAGAAACAGACAACCCTAACACCACGTTCGTTCCGGAAGTAATGTTTGAATTTTATAGTTTTTAGTTTGAAATCCATAAGCCTTCGTGCATAGCGGGCTTATACCTTTGCATCATACAGGAACAATCTCTGAAAGAACCTGTCACCTAAATCTCCTGGAATTTAACTACGGATTACCGATGCTGTAAAACCGAGGGGTGACATTGCGCGCTATATATAACTTTTGATGCAGCTGGTTATCACCGGAATTTTACGAGACCTTATATAGTTATAGTGTTTGTTATAGAGTAAACGAATGGTACAGACAATTCTTGATCGCCAAGTTATACATGCCTCCATTCACATAAGCTCAAAGACCAGAAAACGTTTTCTGCAACGTAAGGGGTATACGCCAGATCTTTCTATACTTTCTCATCTATATATACCAATGCAAAATGAAAAGCGCGCGGCCATGACCGCTCCACCCGCCTTTGTTGCATATGCACGAAGATTGGTGATCGTTATGTTAACTTATTTTTTACTGACAGACATTCGTGCACAGGAAGTGCAGCAATCACTATCACTTGGACAGGCACTTGAAACAGGCGTACAGAATTTTCAACGTATACAAGCCAAGCGAAACTATGTGCAGTCGTCTGAAGCACTGACACGCAATGCCCGTAACGAATACCTGCCCAACGTAATCGCTTCGGTACAACAAAATTATGGAACGGTGAACGGGCAGTTCGGTCCGCTGGGAGCTGTGGGTGTACTTGGTGTTGCTTCGGCAGGTCCGGCATATCCCGAGCAGAGCTGGAACGCAGCGTTCGGTGCGCTATATATAGTCAACATGAATTGGGAGGTATTTACCTTTGGTCGTGTACACGCGCGCATTGAAGCCGCGAAAGCACAGGTATCGCGCGACTCAGCCGATCTTGCACAGGAAGAGTTCGTACATAAAATAAAGATCTCCGGTGCATACCTGAATTTACTCATCGCACAACAACTGGTGCGCAGTGCACAATCCAATCTTACCCGTGCTGAAATTGTACAGCGAACCGTACGGGCACGTGCACTTTCAGGGTTAAATCCCGGTGTAGATTCGGCACTTGCCAATGCAGAAGTATCGCGTGCTAAATTATCATTGATCGATCTGCGTAATAACGAACAGCAGGTACGCAACCAGTTAGCACAACTGCTCGCCCTCAACGGACTGCAGGCTGTACTCGATACATCTTTCTTTACCCGCGAGCCGACTATATTTACCACTGATGCTGTGATCGCCCAAAATCCGCAGGTAAAATTTTACCAGGCGCGCATTAACCAGGCTGAGAAGAATACCTCCCTGGTGAAGAAAAGTATCATGCCCGGTATAACACTCTTCGGTATATACCAGGCACGTGCGTCAGGGTTTGACTATAATTATACTCCACAATATTCGGATCGCTACTCACAACGATACTCCGATGGTGTTGATCCATCACGTTTCAACTATGTAGCAGGAGTAAGCTTGTCGTGGAACCTGATGAGTCCCCTCAAGGTAAAACAGCAAACGCGTTCACAGCATTTTATCAGTGAAGCCTATAAGAATGAATATGATCAGATCGCAGTGCAGCTTCAGAACGAATTGATACTGGCCGATCAGCGTATCGAAAACAGTTTACAAAGCATTCGAGAAGTGCCGTTCCAATACCAGGCCGCATCGGATGCGTATACACAAAAAAGTGTACTCTATAAAAACGGACTCACCACGCTTGTTGATTTGCAACAGGCTATATATGCTCTGAACCGCGCAGAGATTGACAGAAGTGTAGCGTACCTCAACGTATGGCAGGCACTCTTACTAAAAGCTGCGGCTTCAGGCGATTTTAATTTATTCAGTAACCAGGCTCAACCTCAATGAACTTAATACGATCAGCACTTCGTAAACCTATTACCGTATTGGTATTGGTAGCCGGTATGTTGTTCTTCGGGATCAACGCAGTGCGCACCATCAAGGTGGATATATTCCCCGCGATGAACCTGCCGGTAATTTACTTGTCGCATCCCTTCGGAGGTTTTACACCTTCGCAGATGGAAGCATTCTTCGGCAAGCAGTATATAAACATCATGCTGTTTGTGAACGGTATAAAAACGATCGAGACACGAAATATACAGGGGCTTACCCTGATGAAAATTACGTTTTATCCGGGCACCAACATGGCACAGGCAGCAGCCGAGTTAAGTGCCTTTGCCAACCGGATACAAGCTATATTTCCTCCGGGGTCGCAGCCACCGTTCATTATACGATTTGATGCCTCAACACTTCCGGTAGGACAGCTCGTGTTGAGTAGTCCGATACGATCCAACAACGAGTTAATGGATCTGGCCAACGTATATGTACGAGCCTCCTTTACATCTATACCCGGACTTGTTGCTGCACCTCCGTTCGGAGGAAACTTGCGTACCATTGTGATTAAGGCTGATCCCGATCTGTTGCGTTCGCATAATCTTACACCCGATCAGTTGGTGGAGGCGTTGCGATTAAATAACCAGACTACACCTTCCGGTAACGTACGTATAGGAGACTATAACTATATGACGCCTACCAACACAACTATAAAAACCGTTAAGGATTTTGAAAAGATACCGTTGTTCAAAGGCGGTGTACAGAATTTATACCTGGGTGATGTTGCTACCGTGGAAGATGCCGCGGATATAACCGTAGGCTATGCACAGGTAAACGGTAAACGTTCGGTATACCTCAACATTGCTAAATCTGCGGATGCGTCAACATGGGAAGTAGTGCAGAATCTGAAGAAAAATCTTCCGCGTTTTCAGGCACAACTTCCGGAAGATGTAAAACTTTCGTACGAGTTCGATCAGTCTACATACGTTATCAACGCCGTAAAGAGTTTGATGAGCGAAGGTATCATCGGTGCTATCTTAACCGGGTTGATGGTGGTGTTGTTCCTTGGTGATTTGCGCGGGGCACTGATCGTCATTCTCACGATACCTACATCGATTATCTCCGGTGTATTATTTCTCCAGCTCTTCGGGCAAACCATCAACATCATGACGTTGAGTGGTCTCTCCCTTGCCATTGGTATATTGGTGGATGAGTCCACGGTAACAATCGAAAATATACACCAGCACATGGCCATGGGTAAACCGAAGGCGCTGGCTATATGGGATGCGTGTAAAGAAATAGCATTCCCGAAACTGCTCATCCTGTTCTGTATACTCGCTGTGTTTGCTCCGGCTTTCTCTATGAAAGG
>CAMLLI010000404.1 GCA_946480685.1 uncultured Flammeovirgaceae bacterium
GCTCTATTGTATTATAAGACTGTATTATATGACTTCGATATACCTCTGTGCCTTATACGGAAATTCGTTGACCATTTTTTATGAGCCTGTTGCATTTTCTACTCCGACAACGGCCGGTAAACTATATCACAGCGCCATGCGTCATCAGCAGCCAACTTCAGCAAGCCGCTCTATTTAAAATAAATACCAGAATTCAAATCATCCATAAGACTTGCTTCGGTCGGATGCCATCCTAACGTGTGGCGTGTTTGCTCACTTGAAGCCTGGCAATTCATAGAGGCAAAATGTGTAAACCATGTAAAGTGATGCTGAGCTTCTTCCGGACTTTTGCTTATCGTTGGCACATTCAACCCCTTACCTATACTTTCAGCAATAACACGAAAATCAACCCCTGATTCTGCGACTGCATGGAAAACCCGTTGCTGCGGACGTTGTTCTATAATAAGACGATATACTATAGCTGCATCAAGCCGGTGCACTGCGGGCCAGCGATTGCTACCATCTCGTATATATACTGATTGTTGTTTCTGTCGGGCTATATCAATGATCATGGGTATAAAACCATGATCTCCTTCACCATGTACAGTAGGCGGCAGGCGCACTATATATACTTGTACTCCCTGGGCAGCCACAGCGTTTGCAGCTTCTTCGGATGCAGCACGTGGAATTTGATCAGAAGAAGGAGGTACATCACTTTCAATAATAGGTTGTGACTGGCGCAATAGTCCGATGCCGGAAGTGATCACCAGCGGTTTGTTTGTACGAAGGAGTGCAGCACCGAGCGCAAGAATAACATGCCTGTCGGTTTCGCAGTTTTCTTTGAACTTGCTGAAATCATGATTGAACGCTGTGTGAATGACAGCATCACATTGGGCAGCTCCTTCTTTGAGACTTTCAGGATTATCAATATCACCGCGGTAAACATCAGCACCCAGTTGTATCAACGTTTGTGCTGCACGATCCGAACGCACGAGGCCAAGAACATGATGACCTGCCTGCAGGAGATCTTTAACAATAGCGGAGCCCACAAATCCGGAAGCCCCTGTAACAAATACACGCATATACTATTTCAATTTTATCGAAAGCAAAATTGCTATATATGCTTCTGGAAAAACGTGGTCATTTGACCATATTTTTCAGCGATGCAGTTGTGCGTGACGAATGCGCGTAAGTGTCTTCAGGGAAATACCCAGGTAGGCAGCAATCATTCGCAGGGGTAATCGTTGAACAAGTGCAGGCGAGTCACGGATAAAATCATTATACTTTTCTTCCGGAGTTGCGCTCAGCGCAGAAAGCAAACGCTGTCGACTGTTATGTATAGCCCGCGAGATAAGTTGTTCTGCGAAACTTTTGAGTAAAGGAATTTCGGAGAGGAGACGATCAAAATCAGATTTTGTCCACATCAGGATTTCGCTGGCTTCAACGGCAGCGATATTGTAGCGTGATGGAGTTTGTGTGTCGTAACTTTCTGCATCAAGTGTCCATGTGCGTTCCGGTGAGAATAGCAGGATATGTTCACTTCCATCCGCACGTGTACCAAATACACGAACCATGCCCTTAACGATGAAAGTTTTATGACGACAAATTTCTCCCTCCAAAAGCAGAAAGTCGTTACGATGCAACACTCTTGGTGTAGCGAGAGAACTGATCCGTTTCAGATCGCCTTCACTGAAATTAGCATGAGACCGGAGATAGGATTCAAATTCGGGAGTCATATAGCAGCCAAAGGTACGGAAAATACAAAACCAGGGAATGCGTACTACCCGGAACATGTGATTCAGTCGTGCTATACATATTGTATATTTGTGTTCCACCTGAATAACAGGTAGGTTAGGAATCGAGACCAGTTTTATCCAGTCGGGATTTTACTGGTCTCCTTTTTTTCATTCGTTCCTGTTTTCAATATCCAGCTCTGCCCGGGCGAAATGAGACAAGGCCAGACGGACCGCTATATATCCCGGATTTGTATATATAGGCGATGCCAGCAACTGGCCCGAAATTTTACAAATCCCCTGCGACTCATTTACCGGTGATGATCCTCTAGTTAAATAATCTGTTATTAGAAATTATACTCTGTACATTTAAACTCACAATGTATGACAAGAACTCTATGTCTGAAATTAACCCTGCTGGTTCTGGTACTCTTCACCGCGCAGCAGGCCGATGCGCAATGTAACTGTGATTTTTATCTTTCCGATTTGCTGATACCTGGTAAGAACATTGTTGAAGGTCGGAATGTGCCCCCCGGATCGGTTGTTTGTCTCAATGCAGCCACACCACGAAATGGCAACCTGTTGTTCAAGCGATTTAACGGAACGTCTGCAGCACCCATTACCATTATTAATTGTGGAGGAAAATATACTGTTAACTCCGGAACGTTGTCTTTTTCCATCAAGTTTTTCGGAAGCTCTCATTTCCGGTTAACCGGTACAGGTGATCCTGCGATCACACACGGTATTGAAGTGAATGGCGGCAGCCAGGGAATTTCCGTTGATAGTCTCAGTACGAATTTTGAAATCGATCATATCGATGTTCACGGACAAAATTTCGCGGGCATCATGGCGAAGACTGACCCGGACTGCAACCCGGCTACGTGGAGAGAAAATTTTACGATGTACGATATTCGTATTCATGATAACTATATCCACAGCACCAATCATGGTGAGGGAATGTATATCGGGAATTCATTTTACGCGGGTGGTATGAATCGCACGTGTGGTGATACTGTAATACGTGTTTATCCGCATGCGATTGTTGGTGCCAAGATATATAACAACGAAATTTTTGATACCGGTGCAGATGGTATACAAGTAGGATCTGCAACGCAGGGATGCGAGATCCACCACAACCGGATAGAGCGTCATGGTCAGCGGCCGTTCGATAACAGGAATGATCAGGGAAATGGAATTCAGCTCGGAGAAGGAACGGGTGGTTTGTGTTACAATAACTTTATACTGAATATACCTCCCGCGAATGCGGTTGACAGAACCGGTTATTCTATTATCTGTCTGGGCCGTGGTGATAATGTTATCTTTAATAATATCATGATTAACCCCAGCAACGGAGGTATGTTTGTTGATGAACGGGGAGGAGCGGCTACTATTACAGGTCCGGGCTCCGGTTACAAAATTATTAACAATACCATCATCAACCCGAAGAACAATGGCTTGCTGTTATATAGTGAGTTGGTGGAAATGAATGTTGTTAAGAATAATATTATCGTTAACCCTGAGTTGAAATATATCAGTCACACCAAGGGAGTTAAGATCGATTCTGCCGGTAACTATGAGACCAGGAATATCAACACCGTTCAATTCGCAGATCCATCCAACCATGATTATCATATAACAGCTTCGAGTCCTGCAATTGGTTATGGTGTTAATGTGAGCAGCTATGGTGTAACGTTTGACTTCGATGATGTTGCTCGTCCGGTGGGGACAGCTTGGGATGCTGGTGCATTCGAATTCCCGGATGATCCGTCACAGGAGTGGACTCTATATATCAACGCAGGCGGTGATGTAGTGGACAATCAATGGGAACGCGATAAGCAAACACAGCCGCATCCATACTTTGATACTACATATCCATCTCTGACAACCGGTAGTGCCAGTTCTTTCTCGGGTGTAAATAACACCAATGCTCCGAATGCAGTGTTGGGATCATATCGCTATACCAGCGGAAGCGGAAACACCATACAGTATAATATACCGGTGCCGGAAGCAAATGAAACCTACCAGGTGTCGCTTTACTTTGCAAAGAAAGCGAGCGATACATTTACATCCGGTCAGAGAAGGTTTAATATACTAGCAGAAGGAAATTTAATAACCACCTACGATGTATATGATTCCACGTTGGCCGGAGCGAATTCCTATACTTTCACAACACAGGTGTCAGACAATACACTTCAGTTGAAGTTTGCCGCGTTGTCAGGAGCACACGCTCATATCAATGCGATAGCGGTAACCAATGTGATAACAGCAAATGCAAGTGCAGCCCATGTAGCAGCCACACAAGCAAAACGCGGAGTGTCGCTATATCCCAATCCTGTATCCAGCTATCTGGGTATTGCAGTCGATCCGAATAACTCGTATACCATTAGTATATCCGATTCCAGAAACCAGGTATATTCTACATGGTCAGTAAGCGGTGAAGAAAACAAGCAGGTGGATGTATCTGCTTTGCCAGACAACCAGATTTACTTTGTACACGTTCTGTCTGCCGATGGAAAAAAGGAAACCTATAAAGTTGTAAAAAAGCAACGATGAATGGGCAGTAGTCATAGATGATTCATCGGTAAATGTAAAGGCATAGGATCACGGATCTTATGCCTTTTATATATTAAGTTAAGAGTTCCTCTGTATGGATAAATAGTTTGTGTTTCTATATCAGACGTTGTGTGAAGTAATTAATTGATTGTATAATTTTCCTTTTTTTTGAGCAGGCGATCAGCTATGTTTCCAGTGTTCGGTGTCTTCAAAAGCTGACTGGATATTGAAATCATCAGCGTTGATCTGTCGACAAAAAATTGTCAATAAGCGTTAACACTTCGTCAAAATTAGTTTCCAGCAACATGTGGCTTCCGTCAAGTATATATGTAGAGGCGCGGAGTAAATCGCGTTTGTAACAGTGCGCTTCATCTACACTGAAAAATACATCATGCTTTCCCCAGAGAATGAGGGCAGGGGGTTGGTGCTTCCGGAAATACTCCTGGAAGACTGGGAACATTTTAATATTATTCTCAAAATCACAATTCAGCTCAAACTGCATATCTATATTACCGGGTCTCTTCATGAGGTCCCAATCCAGCATCCATAGTTCCGGACTGATCTTCGACAAAGATGCTTCAGGCACTCCGGCAGTATATTGCATCTTTACACCTTCTTCACTCAAGAACGCGGATACTTTTTTCTTCTTCTCAGGCGTAGGGTTTTGCCAATAGTCTTTTGTCTCGTTCCAGGCAGGGCCGATGCCTTCATCATACGCGTTTCCGTTTTGGACAATGATTCGCTCAATCTTCTCGGGATGATTCACACACAACCGTAGGCCTATGGGACAGCCGTAGTCGTGTAGATAAATCGTGAATGACGTCAAGCCGATCGCATCGGTAAACCGGTTGATGTAGGCTGAG
>CAMLLI010000405.1 GCA_946480685.1 uncultured Flammeovirgaceae bacterium
TCATTCCACCTTATCAGTGGATTGAACTTATGCAGAAAGAACTCGATGCCGGTGCCTGGAAAGTTATAGGTGAAGCACGCGAAGGTGGTAATGTTGGTTTGTTCCGCTCATCAGGTGAAGTTCGTTCCGGACTGGTGCAGGAGATATTAACGAAGATTCCGTTCGAAAAAATTATCTGGGAAGCCCCTCAGAAGGCACAGCAGGTGTGGTTTATAAAATTGTTGGGTGCCAATGTAAACTTGGGAAACATTGCTCCGGAAGAAGTTATTCCGCTTGAAACGATCCGTCTCGGATTACGCGGTGATACTTTTTTACATTTTCTCGGTATAGAGAAGAAGAACACAAATACAGCACCACCTTTTGAAATCGACTAAGCAAACAGCGTATTGAAGAAACCACTGGATTATATTCTCCTCTATGTAAAAGGACTAAGCATGGGAGCAGTGGATGTTATCCCAGGAATCTCCGGAGGATCCGTAGCGTTTATTACGGGTATATATCAGGACCTTCTGCGTTCAATTCGTGCGATTGACCGTGAAGCCTTTCAACTCCTGCTGAAGTTTCGCTTTGCTGATTTCTGGAAGAAGATCCATGGTAATTTTTTGATCACGGTATTCGCCGGGATATTTACCAGCGTGTTCTTCCTGGCCCCTGCCATGGCCTATTTACTCCGTCATTTTCATATACAGCTTTGGTCATTTTTCTTTGGCGTAATTCTCATGGCAGCTCCGCTTGCTCTGCGCAAAATTACCAAATGGAGCCTGGGTACAGTGTTCAGTTTTTTACTGGGCATTGTAATCATGTACGCATTAACACGACTTAATTCTTTACAACTGCCGGCAGCGCTCTGGATGATTTTTATTGCCGGTATATTGTGTAGTGGCGGCATGTTGATACCGGGTGTATCAGGTGCGTTTTTGCTGGTGCTCATCAACCGCTACCAGGCCGTTATCAACGCGGTATCAAAATTTAATGGTATAGTATTGCTCACCTTTTTACTGGGTGGAGCGATAGGTTTAATGGGCTTCTCCAGGATTTTAACCTGGATAATGGATAAATATTATAATACTACGGTAGCTTTGATGACCGGATTCATGTTGGGCTCTCTAAACAAAGTATGGCCGTGGCGGCAGGTTTTGAGGTATGTTACCAACGGTTCGGGCGACCAAGTACCGGTAGCAGAAAAGAGTGTGTTACCTTGGGATTATGTTACCTTAACCGGGAAAGACCCACTGGTCCTTCAGGCTATATTAATGGTAGCACTCGGTGTATTTATAGTGGTTTTAATAGAAAGAATAACAGCAAGATTTAAAACAAACATCTAACATGGAAAAAGTATTCGGACTAATCGGAGGAACGGTTAGTCATTCGTTCTCAAAGTCATATTTTGATGAGAAATTTTTTCGCGAAGGTCTGCGTGACTATCGTTACGAATTATTTCCGTTAGGCAATATCACAGAAATAGAAGCTCTTCTGAAAGAAACAAAAGGCCTTACGGGTCTTAATGTTACCATCCCTTACAAAGAACAAGTACTCAAATATCTGGACGAAGTAGATGGTTTTGCCAAGAAGATTGGTGCCGTAAACGTGATCAAGATCAAAGACGGTAAACTGAAAGGCTTCAACACAGACTCCGATGCATTTCATGAAACATTAGAGAAGTGGCTCCCGAAAGACAAAACCTTCACCGCGCTGATCCTCGGTACCGGCGGATCATCCAAAGCTGTACAGGAAGCGTTGAAGAAATTAAAGATCGACTATAAACTCGTATCGCGCGAAGCGAAGAAAGGTGTAATCACCTACGAAGACCTGGAGAAAGATCCATCCATCATCACCAACTCTAAACTCATCATAAACACGACCCCGCTCGGTATGAGTCCGAAGACGGAAGCAATGCCTCCGATCAACTACGAACACATCGGCAGCGAGCATTATGTATACGACCTCATCTATAACCCGGCTCGTACACTGTTCTTACAAAAATCAGAAATGCGCGGAGCAACAATCAAGAACGGCCTCGAGATGCTGCACGTACAAGCTGAAAAGTCGTGGACAATTTGGAATAACTAAACGCTAAGTCGTTACACGTTATCCGTTATCGTTATCAATCATCATAAAAAACGGATAACTACTAACGAACAACGGATAACGAAAAAAAGAAGAGTCGCTCGAAAGGCGGCTCTTCTTTTTTTCCCGTTAAGGAAACAACGGTACGGCTACATTCGTTAAACATAGCTTCGCTTCGTTGGTGGAGTATCTATGATGAACTATTTCACAGCGCGAGCGATTAACTATTAACAGATAACGGTTAATTTCCCCTATGGATTTCAAACTTAGCAGCGAATACGTACCTACCGGTGATCAGCCTCAGGCTATAAAAAAATTAGTGCAAGGTATTAACGATGGTGAAGCACACCAGACACTCCTTGGTGTAACGGGCTCTGGTAAAACATTTACCATGGCCAATGTTATTGCGCAATGTAACCGGCCTACGTTGGTCTTGAGCCATAATAAAACACTGGCCGCACAGCTTTATGGTGAGTTCAAACAATTCTTCCCGGAGAATGCGGTCGAGTATTTTATATCGTATTACGATTATTATCAGCCTGAAGCATTTATACCTTCATCCAACCTATATATCGAGAAAGATCTTTCGATCAATGAAGAGATTGAAAAGCTGCGACTGAGTGCTACCTCCTCGCTCCTCACCGGCCGCAGAGATGTTATCGTGGTAGCTTCCGTATCGTGTATCTATGGTATTGGTAACCCCGATGAATTCGGAAAGAACGTTATCAAACTTAAGGCAGGTGAAGTTATACCACGGAACAAATTGTTATTCGCATTAGTAGATATACTCTATCACCGCACCGAACTTGAATTCAAGCGTGGTACCTTTCGTGTAAAGGGCGACACGGTAGATGTATTTCTAGCGTACGCGGATTATGCTATCCGCATCTATTTCTGGGGAGATGAAATTGAATCGATACAACGCATCGATCCGCATAGCGGCAAGAAAATATCTGAAGAAAAGGTAGTGACTATATTTCCGGCCAACCTCTTCGTACCCGGTAAATCTCTTTTGAACCAGGCTATACATGAGATACAGGACGACATGGTAGCACAGGTAAAGATGTTCGAATCAGAACTGCGTCACCTCGAAGCGAAGCGGTTGAAGGAACGCACCGAGTTTGATCTTGAAATGATGCGCGAGTTAGGATACTGCTCCGGTATAGAAAATTATTCGCGTTATTTCGACAGACGTTTACCAGGCGCACGCCCCTTCTGTCTCATCGATTACTTCCCGGATGATTTTCTCATGGTGATCGATGAAAGTCACGTTACCGTTCCGCAGATCAGGGCGATGTGGGGTGGCGACCGTTCACGCAAAGTAAACCTGGTAGACTATGGATTTCGCCTACCCTCTGCGTTGGATAACCGGCCGCTTACTTTCAATGAATTTGAATCGCTGGTTAATCAATCTGTTTATGTCAGTGCTACACCGGCTGAATACGAACTGCGTAAATCGGAAGGGGTAGTAGTAGAGCAATTGATTCGTCCTACCGGATTGCTTGATCCGGAGATCGATGTACGTCCCAGTAAAAATCAGATCGATGATTTGCTCGAAGAGATCGATGAACGCGTCAAGAAAAATGAACGTGTATTGGTAACAACGCTTACCAAACGCATGGCCGAAGAACTTACCAAGTATATGGATCGTGTCGGCATCAAGTGCCGGTATATACATTCTGAAGTCCATACATTGGAACGCGTTGAGTTGTTGCGTGAATTACGTTTAGGGGTATATGATGTACTGGTAGGTGTAAACCTGTTGCGCGAAGGTCTTGATCTTCCGGAGGTATCACTTGTAGCTATATTGGATGCAGATAAAGAAGGCTTCCTGCGTAACCAGCGTTCTCTTGTGCAGACGATCGGTCGTGCAGCTCGTAACGCGAACGGCAGGGTGATTATGTATGCTGATAACATTACGGAATCCATGCAGGTTGCCATCGAAGAAACTAGCCGTAGAAGACAGAAACAGATAGACTATAACAAAGCACATGGTATTACACCGAAGACCGTGCTGAAATCCAAAGAAGCTATCCTCGGACAAACCAAAGTGGCCGATTCGAAAAAGTCTACCCGCAATTACTATGTAGAGAATGAAGAGGCAACGCTAGCCGCTGACCCGGTAGTAGCATACCTGAGCAAAGACGAGCTTAACAAAATGGCTGAGCGCACGCGTAAGGCGATGGAGAAAGCAGCGAAAGAACTTGAGTTCATGGAAGCCGCTAAACTTCGCGATGAGTACCTCGCTATTCAAAAAATGATCGAAGAGAAAAAATAGCAACAGCGAAAATTAACGTGCGTGCTTGCTGCGTGTAAGGTCTACGTTGTAGAAGCCTCCGCGATTTTCGTTGCGCTCCAGCGATTGCTTAGTAATGACGTACGCTATCGTGATGAGGTTTCTCAACTCGCAAAGCTGCGGTGAGAGCACGGCTTCATCGTATAGCTTCTCGGTTTCATGGTATAGCACGTCAATTCTTTTCAGCGCGCGTTGCAGGCGTTCGTTCGAGCGCACAATAGCAACGTAATCGCTCATCAGGTCGCGCAGCTCTTTCCGATTGTGCGTAATCAGTATCTGCTCGCGCGGTACGGTTGTCCCCTCTGCATTCCACTCCGGTATACTTTGAGACATCGTTATGGTATGAAGCTTCTTCTCAACATCAACAAAGCAACGATGGGCAAATACAATAGCTTCCAACAAAGAGTTAGAAGCAAGTCGGTTGGCACCATGCAACCCCGTGCGCGAACATTCACCACAGGCATACAGGTTGGTGATGGATGTTCTTCCGTACGTATCTACATCTATACCGCCACACTGATAATGCGCGGCTGGTACCACAGGAATCATCTCCCGTGTTATATCAATACCTTTACTCAAACACTTCTCATATATATTCGGGAAGTGCGATATAAAATCTTCTTTCGGTAAATGCGTGCAATCGAGGTATACACATTCATCTCCGCGCGTGATCAATTCATTGTCGATTGCCTGGGCAACGATATCGCGTGATGCCAGCTCGCCACGTTCATCGTATTTGAACATGAAGCGTTCACCATC
>CAMLLI010000406.1 GCA_946480685.1 uncultured Flammeovirgaceae bacterium
CTGAAGTAGAAGAACGCACGCGCGATCTCGTAGAGTATAACCAGCAACTGGAACAGTTTGCGTTCATTTCAGCACACAACCTGCGCGCACCGGTAGCACGTATTCTGGGCTTGGGAAATGTACTGGAGATTACGCGCAACAAACCGGAAGAAGTAAATATGATCATCGATCGGATCATCTTTACCACGCAGGAGTTGGACCGTGTTGTGAAAGACCTGAACACCGTATTGGAGCTTCGAAAGAATAACACGTCTGTAATTACAAAGATAAACCTCGAAGAAGAGCTGGAACTGATCAAGATCAACCTCGAAAAAGAGATTCAGGAAACACATACCGTGTTCGATCAGGATTTTTCACAAATCAATACGATATATACCTTAAAGCCATACCTGGATAGTATACTGGTAAACCTGATCAGCAATGCTATTAAATACAGGCAACCATCAAGGCCTCCTGTTATACGCATACGTTCTGTCGTTGAAGGTGATTTGGTATGCCTGGAAGTTCGCGATAACGGATTGGGAATGGATCTCTCGCTGTATAAGGAGAAGATATTTACACTTTACAGCCGTTTTCATTCACATGTAGAAGGAAAGGGAATGGGACTATATTTAGTGAAAACCCAGGCAAATTCATTAGGTGGCAGAATTGAAGTGGACAGCGCGACTGGCATTGGCACTACCTTTAAAGTATACATCCGAAACCAGGTGCCTGCCTGAAATATATTATATACTTCTGTGACTATTGCTTGCCGGTTGAATTGTAGGATTACTAAACTTCAACACTATGGCAGCAATAGCACAACCTGCATCGGGCAACCAGCGCGGTAAAAGACGCAGCAGAAAAATGTCACCGCGAATCGACATGACTCCTATGGTCGATCTTGCATTCTTGCTCATCACATTCTTTATGCTCACCACAACGTTGGCAAAATCATACGTTTTGCAAATTACGTTGCCCGATAAAGCGACCAATAATACAACGGGTCCGGTAATAAAACCATCGCAGCTCATTACGGTGATACTGGGTGAAAAAGATAAAATATACTGGTACCAGGGCGTCCAGGATCCACACGTAAATGTTACGAATTATTCTCCGCAAGGGATTCGCCGGATACTGCAGGAAAAGAAGGAACACATCGGTAAAATGTACGTGATGGTGAAACCTGCGCGGCAATCGCGCTATAAGAATCTGGTAGATGTGCTGGATGAAATAAAGATAACAAAAACGCTAAACTATTCCCTCGTGGCGATCACTCCGGAAGACGAAGCGCTTATAGCAAAAGCAAACCTTTGACGATGCACACATATATACCTATATATTGAAATGACGCGATCACCTCGTGTCCTTTTTTAATGGTTAGTAGTTATTCTTATTGCGGAAAAATTTGATAGCCTGTTGAGGATTCAGAATGTTTGACGTGAGTCCGAAGCTCACTACATAAATGTTGTTTACGAAATATAGGTTGTAATAGTCCTGCCCCCGATAGTACCGGATAAAAAAAGCGATTTCATCAAACCACTCCGGGTAATATTGATAGCGTATATCTACAATTAAACGTTTGCCTACATCCAGCGGACTTTTAGAAGCCATCTTGCCGGCAATCCATCCTACTTGTAGTTCAAGACTCGATTGTTGGAGCCATTGATTGATCCAGGTCTTTTTGGTTTCACGCCACGGGCCACCAATGCCAAGTGAACCATAGAAACGATAGCGCCCGTATATATTTCTGATCTCTTCTACAGACCATGCACGTGGATGAATTTCCACACTGGCTTTCAGCGAGCGAAATGCCACTACATTTTTACGTACACGCTTCGCCTTATAAGTAGATATACTTCCAATCAGGTAGTTCGTGGCAAAGTTGCCGTCTTCCATATCGATAACATCTGTAGAGTCATTCTTGTAAAAACTGCCAGCCTTACCGTTGCTGTGATGCCCGATGGTAGCAGACCAGAGTGCGTTTTCGAAAAATAGTTTCTTCAGAAAGGTTCGCTGCCAGAAATCAATGGAGTGAAAGTACGTAAGATGTGCTTTATAGCTTGGTGTATTGATAGGCCATGACGGTGTGTTTTGCATGCGGATTTGAACCTGCGGATTTAAAAGCAACGCCCACGTTTTCTTCTTTCGTGAAAAGAAATAACTCGGAGAGAGTTTTGCCTCCATTAACAGTGGCTCTAGATTGCCGAAGCCCTCCGTTGCCGTAATATAGCTTTGTTCGCGATTTGCATTGATCAGGAACATAAACTTCTCATGATCGATACTGTCTTGCAGTTGCGTCTTCGTTTTCTCTTGTGCACAGAGTATACCGCTGTTAAAAATCAAAATGAGACATACCAGCCAGCGCATTACTTGAGTGTACAGGGTCATGAGGTTCCGTTTGAGTTGCGTAAACTGTATAGAAAAAACCACACCCGCTGATTATATACTTGGTCTCAAATGACTCTTTCTGCATGGATAGTTAGTTGTAAACTAAATTGACACGAACACTGTTGGTACAACTGATGCAAAGAATATATTTGTTGTTACTGGGATGTGTTCTCATTTCGTGTAATAGTTTACACAGTGTACAATCAGCACTTTCTTCCAAAACGCCATACGAACAATATATACAGTCGTTGGAAAAAGCCAACCTGCAGTCAACACCGATGGCAACGGCCTGGATAGAGGCAGGACAGAAAGCGTTGTACGATTCAGTGAACATCAGTCTTCCTTTTTCAGAGGCCGGAGTTTTTCAGGCCAGTGAAGTGGAGGCGCGCTCGTATAGTTTTTCTGTACGCGATGGACAGGTGCTCAAAGTTGGCGGAGCGATTAAGAGTACAGCAAACGCCAGGATTTTTCTGGACCTGCTTGTATGGAAAGATGCAGCATGGACTCCCTTGGCGCATGCGGATTCTTCGCTTACACTCTCTCATGAATTTGATCAGGACTATATATGTCTCATTCGCATACAACCGGAGTTACTGGTAAACGCTTACTATACCATAACTATATCGGCAACACCTGTGCTTATTAACCCGGTATCCGGTGCCTCGAATAAATCGATCGGAAGTTTTTATGGTGACTCCAGAGATGGCGGCAAACGGAAGCATGAAGGTATAGATATATTTGCTCCAAAAGGGACACCGGTCGTTGCACCCGCTGCGGGTATAATTTCACGTGTAGGAACCAGCAACCTCGGTGGTAAAGTGGTGTGGCTGCAGGATGGTAAACGAGGACACTCTTATTATTTTGCACACCTCGATAAACAGCTCGTCAGGACGGGTGAACGTGTTAAGCAAGGCGATACACTCGGCCTCGTTGGCAATACTGGCAATGCACGGTATACACCTTCCCACTTGCATTTTGGTATATATCAGGTGCGGAGTAAAGATCCTGTGCACTATGTTCTTATCGTGGAAGCACTCAACAACGCACAGGCCCTTGATACAACGTTCAGCGTGCAGGCATACCGTGTTACCGATAAGAAGACATTTCTGAGAAGTGGTCCGGGAGAGAAACGGACGTTGAAAGAGACTCTTTCCAGGAACACCTATATCAAGATCTTGGCGCAAAGTAAAGACTGGTACCGTATAGCGCTTCCCGACAGGCGTCAGGGATATGTTCAGAAACAATCCGTTGGACTGGCAGCCAAAGGTAAATCCAGAAAACTAAAAGCACCGGCAGTTTTGTTGTCAGACAGCAATGAGCAAAGTATACCACTTGCATACCTCGATAAATCAGCAGCCGTTGAAATACTGGCGACCTTCGATCAATACGGCTTTGTGCGCACACCCGATGGCAAAGTGGGGTGGGTGCACGGCATGAACATGTAGTATAAAAATAAGTATATATAAACCACGAGAGGAAACTAAAATGTTGAAATCAGATTATCTGGCATTACTCACCGCGGGTTTGTTATTAAGCTGTGGTGACGAACCCACCACCGGGAAAGATTTTGCACCGGTAACAGAGACACACTTCGTCTCAGCAGAACAAACCGGCGAAGTGCCGCTTGAAATGTTGAAGGCATTTGCGCAGATTGCCGGTCAGGATCAGTTTGCTGATCTGATCAAATATAGTGTTAAGAGTTATAAGGTAGTTTACGAAACCACGTATAAAGGTAAATCTATAAAAGCGTCTGGAGTGGTATATATACCGTTGGGACTAACCGGTAAAGCACCGTTGATAAGTTTGCAGCATGGCACCACATTTCTGAAGTCTGAAGCTCCGTCAGTATCGTCCAATCCAACCGGTATGGAATACTTTGCTTCAGCCGGGTATATTGCGATGATGCCCGACTTTATAGGCTATGGTGAATCGGCTGATATATTTCATCCGTACTATGACAAGACACATGCTGCAAAGGCTGTGATCGATATGATCAAATCCACCAAAGAATTTCTGACAAAGGAAAATATAGCGTACAACGATCAACTATTTCTGGCTGGATATTCAGAAGGCGGCTATGTAACCTTAGCTGCGGCAGAAGAAATCGAGAAAAATCCGGAACACCAGTTGTCGGTAAAGGCAGTGGCGGCAGGAGCCGGTGGTTACGATCTTACCGAGATGTTGAAGAGCATTACCACCAATTCATATTATTCGTATCCCGGTTATCTGGCGTTTGTATTGATGTCCTATAACAACACGTATGACTGGAATAAACCACTGTCCTATTTCTTCCAGGATCAATATGCAAAAGCTTTGGACAGCTACATGAACGGCAGCTATGGCGGGAGTTTCATCAATAACAAACTTACCACGCACGTGCCTTCGCTGCTTGCCCCAGGCTTCTACAGCAGTCTTCAGTCTCCCGCAGGAGAAAAACAATTGAAAGATGCATTGGTACGCAACAGTATATATGGTTGGAACACCAAAGTTCCCACCCGACTATATCACGGCACCAAAGACGAAATTATACCCTATCAAAACTCTGAAGCAACACTAAAGAGTTTCAAAGCAGCCGGCAGCACCAACGTAACCTTAACAGCAATCCCCGGCGGCACCCATGGCAGCAGCTTCTTCCCGATGTTGCAGGGGTTTATTCCGTGGTTTGAAGGAATAAGGTGATTACGTGTTTAAGTGTGTAGGTGTTTACGTGTGTAGGTATGGCGGATATTTG
>CAMLLI010000407.1 GCA_946480685.1 uncultured Flammeovirgaceae bacterium
AGTTTACCGGCCGTTGTGGAATGGAAAATGTAACCAGGCTCATAAAAGATGGTCAACGAATTCTCGTACAAGGCACAGAGGTATATCGAAGTCATATAATACAGTCTTATAATACAATAGAGCTTTTATTTATTTGAGAAAGATTTTGGACATTGTCTCAATTCAGAATGTTGAAATTTTACGTACGGATCAAATTCCTTACAATAAGACAAAACTAATTAAATTAGAATATAAAACTAATATAATTAGTTTGTAAATTTGTAGTTGTCAAATCGCTACAAGTGTCTCAACAGAAAGCCGATATTCTCGCAGGACTGCAGGCCGATATACTTCGTCTTCAGGGTTTTAAAACTATACAAAATACAGTTTTAGAATCGGGCTTAGGACCGATGAAGTATGCTTTTCCAAACGCAACCTTTCCGCTTGGTGCTATCCACGAATTTGTATCCGCAAGGCCTGAAGAGACAGCTGCCACTATCGGTTTTCTGAACGGATTGTTAAATATACTCACGGGCAATACGGGAGCCGTTCTCTGGATAAGTTCATCGCGTATACTTTTTCCACCTGCATTGAAGAATTTTGGTCTGGATCCGGACCGGTTTATTTTCATCGATGTACAAAAAGAAAAAGATGCACTCTGGGCATTGGATGAAGCCCTTAAATGTAGCGCACTTACGGCTGTAGTAGGTGAACTTCCGAACATAACCTTCACACAGTCAAGACGCCTTCAACTGGCTGTAGAAGAAAGTCAGGTAACAGGTTTCCTGCTTCGTAATCAGCCGCGCGCGGTAGGTACCACGGCCAGTATATCCCGCTGGTATATTTCGCCACTGCCCAGTGCCTCTATCGATGGACTTCCCGGTATAGGTTTTCAAAAGTGGAGAGTAAATCTTCAACGCATACGCAACGGCAAACCCGGCACATGGGATATACAATGGATAGACGGACGCTTTGTACCGGTATATCAACCTTCCTTTACAGTACTTCATACACAAAAACAGGCAGGATGATACTATGGCAAAGCGTTATGTTTCGATCTGGTTCCGGTACTTGACTACCGACTGGTTTACACTCCGCCAGCCACAGTTCAAGACATTGCCTTTTGTATTGCGTGCCAGTGAACACGGTCGCATGATCATTACCGCTGCTAATGCTATAGCAGAGCAACAAGGTATAACACGCGGCATGGTGCTGGCTGATGCGCGTGCCATGATACCCTCGCTGCAAATACAGGATGATATACCTGATCTCGCGAATAAATTATTAAATCGGTTAGCGGAGTGGTGCATTCGCTTTACTCCGGTTGTAGCAACAGATCCTCCCGATGGACTTATACTCGATGTTACGGGTTGTCCACATTTGTGGGGCGGAGATATACCGTACTTACAAAACATCACTACCAAACTATATACACGCGGCTACCATGTACATGCAGCGATGGCCGATACCATCGGTGCGGCCTGGGGTATAGCACGCTTTGGCAATAGCATTGTCATTGAACGAAGTAAACATATAGAAGCGCTGATGCATTTACCACCTCAGGCACTGCGACCGGAGCCGGAAGTAGCAGAGCGCTTACATAAACTTGGACTTCACCAGGTAAAGCAATTCATTCGCATGCCGCGTACATCTTTACGCAAGCGCTTCGGTAATCATTTTATGATGCGGTTAGCACAGGCTTTAGGACAGTTGGATGAAACGCTTGAACCTATAGAAGTCCCGGAGCTCTATCACGAACGTCTGCCCTGTCTCGACCCGATCGTTACAGCACCGGCTATAGAAATAGCCTTGCAGCAATTACTGGAGAAACTGTGCGCACGTTTACAGCAGGAACAAAAAGGACTTCGTAAGGCTATATTAAAATGTTATCGTGTCGATGGAAAAACAGAACAGGTGTCTATCGGTACACATCTTCCCTCCCATCATGTAGAGCATCTGTTCAAATTGTTTCAGTTGAAACTGGCAACTATAGAACCAGCCTTGGGCATTGAACTGTTTATACTCGAAGCACCGGTTGTAGAAGATCATCATCCACAGCAGGAAGCAATGTGGCAAGGTTCAGGTGGATTGAACGATGTGCGTCTGGCAGAACTCATCGACCGACTTGCAAACAAGATCGGTATACATACTATACATCGGTATCTTCCGGATGAACATTATTGGCCGGAGCGATCGTTCAAGGCAGCAACATCACTGCAGGAGAAACCAACAACGTTCTGGCACGATACACCTCGACCACTACAGTTATTGAAAGTGCCTGAAAGCATTGATGTGTCGGCACCTATACCGGATTATCCACCTATGCTTTTCCGCTATAAAGGGAAAGTGATCAATATAGCAAAAGCTGATGGGCCTGAACGCATTGCACAGGAATGGTGGCTGCAGCAAGGCGAGCACCGGGATTATTATCGTGTTGAAGACGAGGCCGGTAATCGTTACTGGCTCTTTCGTCTCGGACACTATCACGAAAAGATATACCAGTGGTTTATTCACGGGTTCTTTGCCTGATGAAATACATAAAAATATAATATATAGTATAGATAAAGAACGAGGAGTATGAGCTATATAGAGTTACAGGTAACGACAAACTTCAGCTTTCTGCGGGGAGCCTCTCATCCGGAAGAAATGGTTGAGCAGGCTGCTGCGTATGGCTATACGGCTGTAGCGATTACGGATCGCAATACTTTCGCCGGCCTGGTACGTGCCCATGTAGCAGCCCGGAAAAACGGCATTCGTATTATACCGGCTTGTCGCCTTGATCTGCTGGATGGTCCGAGTCTTCTCGCACTCCCTACTGACATCCAAGCTTATGCACGGATATCCAATTTACTTACCACCGGGAACCTGCGCGCTGAAAAAGGTAAATGTTTTTTATACAAAGCAGATGTATATAAGTATGCAGAAGGAACAAAGTTCATCGTTATTCCACCCGACACACTCAATTCCTTTTTTGATTTTGATGATGCTTTCAAAAATGCTGTTCGTGAGTATCGCCAGGTATTAGGAGAACAACTCAATATAGGAGCATCACGAACGTATAGCGGTCATGATGCCAAACTACTGCATCGGATCCACCAGCTTTCGAAAGAACTGAATATACCCATGGTGGCCACCAATGACGTGCACTACCATCATGTTGAACGCAGAGAATTACAAGATATAGTTACGTGTGTTCGTGAAAAATGCACTATATATACCGCAGGATTCCGTCTGCACGCCAATGCTGAACGATACCTCAAGCCCATTGAAGAGATGCACCGGCTCTTTCGGCAATATCCGGCGGCAATCGAACAGACAAACGTCATAGCTGCGTCCTGTACGTTTTCACTTGATCAACTTAAATATCAATATCCAAAAGAAGTTACCAGTGAAGGGCGCACACCCCAGCAGGAACTTACCCACCTCACGTGGGAGGGTGCTAAAAAAATCTTTGGAGAAGATATACCCGAAAAGATACAAGCCAATATATTGAAGGAATTAAAATTTATCGAGCATGTAAACTATGCCGAATACTTTCTCACGGTATACGATATTGTGCGTTACGCACGTTCAGAAAAAATTCTTTGTCAGGGACGTGGCTCTGCTGCTAACTCTACAGTATGTTATTGTCTTGGTATAACTTCAGTTAATCCCTCCAAGTTCGATTTACTTTTTGAAAGATTTATTTCATCGGCACGAAATGAACCTCCTGATATAGATGTAGACTTCGAGCACGAAAGACGCGAAGAAGTTATGCAGTATATATATAAGAAGTATGGACGAGAACGGGCAGCCATTGTAGCAACGGTTACACAGCAACATCACCGCGGTGCGATCCGCGATGTAGGTAAAGCAATGGGACTTTCCGTTGATACAATTCAACGACTCTCGGGATTGATCTGGGATTTTCGCGATGAAGGGTTTGATAAAGATCGCATCGTCAGTCAGGGTATAAACCCGGATGATCCTACGATTCGAAAAGTATTACAGCTTACCGAGCAGTTTATGGGTTTTCCGCGTCAGCTCGGACAGCACACCGGTGGCTTTGTGATCACGGAGGGCAACCTGGCAGACCTGTGTCCTATTATCAACGCGCGCATGGAAAACCGCACCAACATCGAATGGAACAAAGACGATATTGAAGCCTTGGGATTTCTGAAGGTCGATGTACTTGCACTTGGCATGCTTACCTGTATACGCAAGGCATTCGATCTAGCCAAACAACATTACAACCTCGATCTTACGTTGGCCAATATACCGCAGGATATTGAGGCTGTATACGAGATGATCAGTCATGCCGATACCATTGGTGTATTCCAGATTGAAAGTCGCGCCCAGCAATCCATGTTGCCGCGCTTGCGACCAAAATGTTTTTATGACCTTGTTATCGAAGTAGCAATTGTACGTCCAGGTCCTATACAGGGCGATATGGTACATCCATACTTACGCAGACGCAATGGCGAAGAGAAAGAAGAATATCCATCGCCAGAACTTGAAGATATACTGAAACGTACACTAGGCGTACCGTTGTTTCAGGAACAGGCTATGAAGATCGCAATTGTCGCTGCAGATTTCACTCCAGCAGAAGCTGATGAGCTCCGCAGAAGTATGGCAACCTTTAAAGCGAAAGGCAGAGTCTCATACTTTAAAGATAAACTTATCAAAGGTATGACCGGCAATGGCTATACACTTGAATATGCACAACGTGTGTTCCGGCAACTTGAAGGCTTCGGTAGCTATGGATTTCCGGAGAGCCATGCAGTGAGTTTTGCGTTGCTGGTATATGTATCATCGTGGATAAAATGTTTCCATCCCGATATATTTGCCTGTGCCCTGCTCAACAGCATGCCCATGGGATTCTACCAGCCTGCACAAATTGTGAGTGATGCACGTAACCATGGTGTGGAAGTATTACCGGTAGATATAAATCATTCTGATTGGGACAATAAACTAGAAGCAAAGGGCGGTAAACATTGTGCACTTCGTCTCGGCTTCCGCCAGGTAAAAGGTCTTCGCGAAGACGATATGAAAGTATTGATGCGGGCACGAAACAGCGGATATACTTCTGTTCATGCACTGCGTGAAACAGGGCTCTCCGAAATTGTGCTTGAAAAATTAGCGA
>CAMLLI010000408.1 GCA_946480685.1 uncultured Flammeovirgaceae bacterium
AAACAGGACACAGTGCCGAAAGTGAAGTAGCAGTGCTCACCGGCAAAGTAATTGTAACGCAAAATGAGAGTAATAAACGATTGCTGCCTGCTATATTCAGTAAGGCCCAATCGGTAACATTGACACCGAACCACCGTGCTATATATAAGCAGGCAACCGGTACACTCACGGTTGGCCTGGTAGAAAAACCGGTGGAAGTAAAACCGGAAGATGCAGTACCCGCAGCACGCTATATACTTGACTTTAAAGAAGCACCGATGACCGATGTATTGAAAGCCCTGGAGTATACCTACGGCATTTCGATACAAACGGAAAACACAGGCACATCCACTACATGCAAATTTACCGGAGACCTGCGCGGACAGGATCTCTATGCCATGCTGGAACTCGTGTGTCGTTCGGTCGGTGCAACCTATACTATACAAGATACAACTATACAGATCTCCGGTGGAGACTGTATACCCTGATACCACCTATACTTTGAACCTAAACCCAATCACTATGCAGAAGAATTTTTACCAGGATACCTGATTTAAAAGTGAACGCTGACCATGTAGGAGCAGGGCCAGCTTCGGCTACCCGCGGGTAGTGTTTTGTTTCGAATTCTCAATACAAAACTTTTAAAGGTATGAATAAACAGCGACTTGTTGTTTCTATGAAAACAACAATGCGGACCGTTATTGTGCTATGGGTAACAGCATGTATACTCGGTGTTTCCGCAGTTAACCCGTTGGCTGCACAAATGCTCGAGAAGAAAATTTCACTTTCTGCAAATGAAACAGAGGTCCGTGAAATTCTGAATATCATTCACGAGAAGACCGGAGTAAAATTCGTATACAGTTCCACCGCTGTACCGGTCAATCAGAAAACATCATTACATGCAGAAAATGAGACACTCGAAAAAGTACTCGCAGATTTACTGCATAAACTTGAAATACAATTCAAGGTGGTTAACGGCCAGGTGTTACTCTATGCCGGTGATAAAGATGCAGGTGTAAAAGACAGGCCAACACCAACCGGTGGCAATGCCGAGCGATGGGTATCGTTTACAGTAAAAGGTAAAGTTACAGATCCGCGTGGTGAAGGTATGCCCGGAGTAAATGTTATACTCAAAGGCACCACCATCGGCACCACGACTGACCGTGACGGCTCGTTTGTGCTCTCGCTTCCCGATGAACACAAGGAGGGAAGTCTCATATTTTCATTTGTGGGATATCAGCCGCAGGAAGTTGCCATCGGAAGTCAGACCGACATCGTGGTGAAACTCGTGGAAGATATGAAAGCACTCAATGAAGTTGTTATCAACGGCTATACCGAAATACGAAAAGAAAGTTTTACAGGTACAGCCATTACCGTGAGTGGTGAAGACCTGAAGAAAGTAAACCCGATCAACCTGTTCAAAAGTATACAGGCCTTCGATCCGTCATTTCGGGTAGAAGTGGACAACCAGTTTGGTTCCGATCCCAACAAACTACCG
Source organism: uncultured Flammeovirgaceae bacterium (assembly GCA_946480685.1). The sequence continues at coordinate 1,478 of CAMLLI010000408.1, forward strand.
GACATAACCGTGCGTGGTGAAACCGGGTTGCCTTCAACAAACACCGCGACATCAAGCAACGACAATCTTGTAAGCCGCAGAAACCTGAACAACCCGAACAACCCTACATTTATACTCAATGGTTTTGAAGTGGGCATTCAAAGTATATATGACCTCGATATCAACCGCGTTGCTTCCATTACCATTCTGAAAGATGCTGCAGCAACCGCTATATATGGATCACGCGCAGCGAACGGAGTTGTGATCATCACCCTGAAGAAACCCGAGGAAGGTAAACTGCAGTTTTCATTTAATTATGAACTAACCACCAACAATCCTGACCTGTCGGTATACGATGTGCTGAATGCAGAGCAAAAGCTCGACTATGAACTGCTTGCCGGAGTATACGATGCCAGGCGCGAGTATAACAATACCTATACGCAGGATGAGCACGATCAGCGTTACTATATGCGCAAAAGAAATGTAGTGAGTGGTGTAAACTCCTATTGGCTGTCCGAACCGGTTGAGACTTCCATTGGACATCAGGCTTCACTCGGTGTAGAAGGCGGATCAGATGTATTGCTATATAACGTTACGGCCCGTTATCAAACGATGAAGGGTGTTATGAAAGGTTCCGAGCGAAATCGCGTTGGTCTCGATGTAATGCTTGGGTATAACTTGAATAAATTTCATTTCAACAACACACTTTCCGTAGCGCAGGTAAATGCACATGAATCGAAGTATGGAAGTTTCTCAGATTATGTACGCATGAATCCATACTATCCCAAGCACGATGCTAATGGGAACATCACGCAGGAGATAGACTCCTGGAGGAGACGCGAGACAGAACCGGGTAAAGAAGGAAACAGCGCGATCGTGTCGGAGATCGTATTGAACCCTGCATACAATGCAACCCTCAACGGCTTCAACAAGAATGACTATACGCAGATCATCAATTCATTCTCTGTATCATGGAACATCACCAACTACCTTGACCTTCGCGGACAACTGAGTTTGAATAAGACACTGAACAGTGAAGATATGTTTGCTTCTCCTTTCAGCAATCAATACTTTACCTGGACCAGTGGCGATGATCTGAAGAAGCGTGGCGAGTATCAATATAAAACCAACGATGAAATGACATACGATGGTAACATGATGCTGTCGTTTCATAAAGGCGTGAGTAAACATTATATAAGCGCTACACTGGGTACAAACATTCGTGACTATAGTTCTGACTTCAGCGGTTTTCGTGCTATTGGTTTTGCGAATGATCGTTTCGATAATGTTGGTTTTGCCAATGCCTATAAAGCCGATGACCACCCGGTGGGTTGGTACTCGCAGGAAAAATTACTCGGCTATTTCCTCAGCGGTAACTATTCGTGGTCGGATAAATACCTCGCCGATATATCGGTGCGTGTGGATGGTTCTTCCAAGTTTGGCTCTGACAATAAATATGCACCGTTCTGGTCAGTCGGTATAGGATGGAATCTGCATAAGGAAAAATTTCTGGCCGGATCAAAAATTGTCAACCAGTTGAAAGTGCGTGCCAGCACCGGGCTAACCGGAGAGGTTTCATTTGATTCATACCTGGCGAGCACGACATATGAATATTACCAGGACTGGTATTCGAGTGGTGTAGGTGCTGTTGTAAAAGCGTATGGTAATGAAGATCTGCGCTGGCAACGTACACAGAATTATGATATAGGTATAGAAGCAAACCTGTTTCAGAACCGTATATACTTTTCACCACGGTACTACTACCGGTTAACAGACGATCTTGTAGCCGACATCATTGTTCCTCCGTCCCTTGGTTTTGTGTCCTATAAATCAAATTTAGGACAGATGGAGAATCGTGGTTTCGAGTTCAACATGCGCGCCAGTGTACTCCGCGGCAACAAGTGGTTTGTAGATATATTCGCAAACGGCTCGCGTAATATCAATACCATCAAAAAGATATCGGAGTCACTGAAGAAGTATAACGATGAGATTGACAAGCAGCAGGAGGATAAAGATAATAAATCTGTGCCGCTGCTTCGTTACCGCGAGGGCGAATCATTGAGTACCATCTATGCAGTGCCATCGCGTGGTATAGATCCGGAGAACGGAAAAGAAATATTTATACGCAAAGACGGATCACTAACCTATAACTATAGCGTGCGCGACATTGTGCCGGTGGGTAATTCTGCTCCTGACCTGGAAGGTAACTTTGGTACCGATATAGGCTACGGTAATTTCATTGTAAGCTTTTACTTCTTTACCAAGTTTGGTGGCGACATGTTCAACCAGACGTTGATTGATCGTGTAGAGAATGCAGACCCTCACTATAATGTTGACGTGCGCGTGTTGAACGATCGCTGGAAACAACCGGGTGATCATGCGATGTATAAAGACATTACCGACTGGGAACAGACGCGTGCTTCATCACGATTTGTACAGCAGGAAAATACAGTGGAGCTGCGCACGGTAAATCTTTCGTACGAAGTGCCCGGTGCTATAGTCAATAAGTGGCACATGCGTACACTGCGCTTCTCCGTTACAGCGAACGATCTGTGGCGAAAGTCATCCATCAAGATGGAGCGCGGTACAGATTATCCATTCGCACGCACCGTGACTTTTACTATTCAATCCCGATTCTGATTTACCATGACAAAGAAAATACTACTATGGACGGTGATGGTTGCATTGGTAACATCCTGCTCCGACTTCCTGGAAGTACAACCAAAATCGCAGGTTGATAAAGATGTACTCTTCAGTACACAGGAAGGCTTCATGGAAGCACTTATCGGTATATATGTACGCTGTGCCCAGGCCGATAGCTATGGAAATGAAGTAACATTCGGTTTCCCGGATGTACTCGCGCAGAATTACGATGCTATAGATTTTGGCGACACGTTCGACCCGGCTAAATATTATTATGAGCAAACCAAGAGTTTCAACTATGGCGATCAATACTTTATTAACCGGAAGGATGCCATGTGGCTCGCGCTCTACAATGCTATAGCAAATTGCAATTTGTTGCTGGAGAATATAGATGCGAAGAAAAACCTGTTTAACTACGAGAGTGATTACCTGCTGATAAAAGGGGAGGCACTTGCCCTGCGGGCGTATCTGCATTTCGATCTATACCGCATGTTCGCGCCAGCCTATAGTGTAGACCCGGAAGCTAAAGTAATTCCCTATATAACAACCTATGGCAAAAATGTAACGGCACAAAACACCGGCACCGAAGTATTGGACAAGGCGATTGCCGATTTACTCGAAGCAAAAGAACTGCTGCGTGATACCGATCCGATCCGAACAGAAGCCTATATCGTTGGTTATCCCGGAGATAATACGGACACCGAGGAGGAAGGGCGCATCTTTCTGCACAACCGCAGACACCGCATGAATTATTATGCAGTGTGCGGTGAACTCGCACGGGTATATATGGCGAAGAACGAAAAACCAAAAGCACTTGAGCAGGCGCTGGAAGTTATAAACTCCAACAAGTTCCCGTGGACGAAGAAGGAAGATTTCAATGCCGATAAGGAAGAAGAGAAAGATCGCGTGATGTATAAGGAGCTGTTGTTTGCATGGGATATAGCGAAGCGCAGCGATGATGTAGGCGATCGTTTTCGTGAGGACAGAAGCCGCCT
>CAMLLI010000409.1 GCA_946480685.1 uncultured Flammeovirgaceae bacterium
CGTGCTGCAATCCATTTGCTGTCATCACCAGAGGTATTATACAGCGCGCTTGCTGCATATAGCAATGTACGCGCCTTCAACGCCATCGCTGCTTCTACAGAGGCTACACCGGAAGCGTAACCACCATCCGTCATGGAAGGCAACTTGGTGATTGCATCGTTACATTCGTTCACAATGAAGGTTACGATCTCATCGTATGATGCACGGGTAACTTCGTATGATTCGTTGAGTCCGTATGTTTTGGTGATCAACGGTACACTTCCGTACCAACGAAGCAGATCGAAGTATAGATACGCCCGCAGAAACTGCATTTGTCCGCCTAACACTTTCAACGCGTCAGCGTCCAGTTCAGAGTTCTGTGTTTTCTCGAAGAACAAATTTGCTCTTCGTATACCGGCATACGCCTGTGTCCAAAGATTACGCGTTACACCTTCACCATCGTCCTGGCTTACTTCGGCACGGGTATATATTTTAATGGTGCTCTCTGCGCTACCGTGTTGGTTGTACGCATTATCGGTAAGTCCATCCGTTAACGAGTTTTCATCGTCAAACGGAAAACGAATGCTGCGATATGTACCGTTTACGTAATCGCGCAGCAATGCTTCATCTGCAAAAACATCTACCTCGCTGTAACCATTCAGTGGTTTTTTATCCAGTATATCATCGGAACATGCCCAAAGAAGACCGGATACTGCAGCGACAGCTATATATACTATTTTTCTCGTATTCATGCGCTGTTAAAAAGTTAGGTTTAAACCAAAGTTTATACTCTTGGTATGCGGAAACTGCCATCCTTCCACGTTGGTGTTTTCCGGATCAGGCAATCCATCCTTCTTCAGTTTGTCGAATGTGAGCAGGTTATAACCATTCACATATACACGTACATGTTGCAGGCCTACTCTTGAAACCAGGTCGTTCGGAATAGTATACCCCAGCTCTATATTCTTGAGTCGAACAAACGATACATTATGAAGCCACAGCGTGCTATACTGTGCATCGGTATTACCGCGGTTGATAGCAGGTAATGAACCGTTCGGATTATCTTCTGTATCGTAAGCATTCTCGAGGAAATATACCATACCGTTGTTACCGTTGGAGAAGCTATAGCGCAGATACTGTTCTGCACGCGCTTGTCCCTGGAACACGGCTGAGAAATCAAAGCCTTTGTAGTTAGCCCCCAGTGTTATACCGTACTGAAGCTGTGGTATATTTGTGAGGTTTTGACGGGTTCTGTCAGCATTGGTTACGGCACCGTCACCGTTCACATCGCGATAGATCGGATCGCCCAATACAGCTACTCCGTTCAAGCCCGGATACTGATCGAGATCAGCCTGTGTGCGGTATACACCTATATATTGATATGCAAGGCGTGAACCGATCGGGTGTCCTTCTGCTTTCTGATAGTCTTCCGGATATACATTTCCTTCATCCATGAAGATTACTTTGTTGCGTGCATACGTGATGTTACCACCGATGTTGAAGTTTACATCGCCAATGGTATTGCGATACATAATTTGTGTATCGAAACCTTTGTTGTCTACTTCACCAATGTTCTCATCCGGTAATACAAGCCCGGTATAGTTTGGAACGGTTACGTTACGTGGCGCAAGAATGTCGTTACGTTTTTCAAAGAACACATCGAACTCCCAGGTTAACCGGTTAGCAAAGAAGCCTGCGTCAAAACCAACGTCAAACGTGCGCTTGGTTTCCCAGGTGATGTTCGGGTTAGCAGCAACGCCCGGGTTCAATACATTCACATCGTTTCCACCCAATACATAGCCTTGTGATCCTGCTGTAGGATAGCTGAATGTACTTAAGTATTGGAACGGATCGATGCGGTCGTTACCAAGTTTACCCCACGAAGCACGCAGCTTCAGGTTGCTCACAACCGAATTGTCTATCATGAAAGCTTCTTCTGAAATTCTCCAGCCGGCAGATACGCCCGGGAAGAAACCGAAACGTTTGTCGCTCGGGAAGTTTGAAGAACCATCGTAACGGAAGTGAAACTGCAGCATATAGCGGTCTTTCAACGTATAGGCTACACGTCCGAAGTAATTCTGACGCGCTGTTTCCGATGCACTACCATAAGTGCCCTGGTAATCTGTATTCGCGCTACCTGCAAAAAGCTGGTCTATACGACTAGACTGATACTGGAAGCGTTGCGCGTAAAAGTTATTGTTAGAGAATTCGTTCTGCTCGTATGCAACAAACGCATTAACATTGTGCATACCGAAAGTACGCTCATACTTGATCTTACCGTGCAGCGTTACCGATTGTGTACCGATATAGTCCTGCTTCAGGTAAGTATTGTTCAAGGTAGGACCGCCTTTCACGGCTACGATCTCTCCGTTCTCTTCTTTATAGTATGTAAATGGCTGATAGAATTTTTTCTGAAAATCCTGAACGATATCAATCGCTGCAAAGCCATCTACGGAAAGACCTTCTATATATGGTATTTTATATTCGCCACTCAATGTACCATTCAACACGTTGCGTTGCAGGTTCAGATAACCTGGACCTTGTGCCACTGCTAACGGGTTTGTTTCTGAACGACCCGCAGTAGGCAGTCCGTTGATAGTAGCCGGAATGGTTGGAGCCGCACGGATGGTGTTACCATAGATAGTTTCATCTTCATACTGTAACCATCTTCTGTCTTCGCGTCTTCCCGCCAGGTTCAAACCGATCTTGAATCGCTCAGAGATCTGTGCATCTATATTTGAACGTACGTTGTATTGCTTGAACTTGGTTGTCTCATCACCGGTGATCAAACCATTCTGATACGTAGTACCGGTAGAAAGAAAGTATTTTACTTTATCCGTACCACCGTTCAGCGTAATGCTGTGGCGATTCTGAAGTGAGTATCCTTTATATACTTCATCGATCCAGTCTGTACTGGGAGCAACACCACTTTCGTAGTCAGCGATCTGCTGTGCCGAAAACAGCGGTGAGCCGTTCCATGTGTTTACGCTTCTCGCATATAGTCCGGCATCTGCCAGTTTTACTTTGCGTGTAGGACTAACAAAGCCCTGGTTGAATGAGTAATTAACCGTTGGCTTACCCGTTTTACCACGTTTGGTAGTGATCAACACAACACCGTTCGCGGCCTGTGCTCCATATATAGCAGCCGATGCATCTTTCAATACAGTGATTGTCTCAATGTCATTCGGGTCGATACGAGATATACCATCGCGGTTGGCTATACCATCCACAACGATCAACGCATCGGTGTTACCGGTTGTACCGACACCACGAATAAAAATACGTGCATCGTCACGACCCGGCTCCGAGTTAGTCTGGTTTACAAATAAACCCGGAACACGTCCGGCAAGTGAGTTGGAAATAGAAACAGCAGAGCTCTTCTTGATCTCTTCACCAGAAACCTGCGATATAGCCGCGGTTACTTCTTTTTTCTCCTGCGTGCCATATCCTACCACAACAACTTCAGCCAAAGACTGAATGTCTTCCTGAAGCGTTACATCTACCGTGCTTTGATTATTGGCAGCAACTTCTTTTGTAGCGTATCCTATAAAAGAGAATACAAGTGTTACATCGCCACTGGGAACTTCAAGCGTATACATACCATCGGCATCCGTTGTTACACCGGTGCTGGTACCTTTTACCACAACGTTTACTCCGGGCAGTGGTGATCCGAACTCATCGGTTACTTTACCGGTGATTGTTACCGCTACCGGCTTCACTTCTTCAGAAGTACTTGCTTCCGCAGAAGATGTTTTACCAATCGGCATGAGTACAATCTGGTTGCCCAATACTTTATATTCAATCGCAGCACCCAACAGGTTATCAAGCGCATCGCCTAAACGCGCTTCCTGCAGGTGAAGGGTTACTTCTTTGGCATCTTCTACCAGTTGAGGACTGTAAGCAAACTTAACGTTAGCCTGCCGGCTGATCATCAAGAGCACGTTCTGAACTTTTGCGCCCTCAACGTCAATGCTGACTTTTCGATCCAATACCTCCTGACCAAAGCCGGGTACCGCATGTGCCATGGCAATGGTAAAAGAAGATATCAGTATGTGAATTAATGTCACTCTCATAAGAAACAATAATCCATTTTTAACAGGTTTAGGTTTTATCATTAGATTTATAATGTTTTTGTTTTCACTAGGCAAAAACTTGGATGCTCGTGATTTCCAAATCACGGTGCATTGACTCAGGCCGGTAATGGTTGCGACATTATCGGCCTTCATTTTTTTATCGGTAAGATTTATTTCATAGGCATTGCAGCGTTAGGTTTATTAATCGTGTTTTAATTACAGCCCTGAGCATCTATTACAATGGATGTTTCCGTAACCTCATAACGGGCACCCAATGCATTGCAGATTATCTCAAGCTGCTGGTAGAGATTTTCATCTGTCATATCAGACGTAAGTGTACATCCGGTCAACACTTCTTCGTTGAACTGAATGTTTACACCGTAGCTTTCTTCCAATGTCTTAAAGATCGAGGCAACCGGTGCGTTGGTGTATGACAACACCTGCACAGGTTGTTTTGTAACATTGCCTGGAGATTTTTGAACAGCACTGCGCACAGCAAGTGCTTCTTTACGATCGTATACTACCTGTTGATTCGGAGTAAGTATAAATTCCTGTGCCGCGCTTTTTGCAGATGTTGAGTCCAGGCGTGATTGTGTAAACACCGATACTTTACCTGTTTTTACGGCCACTATAATTTCTTTCTCCTGCTCGTAAGCTTTTATGCGAAAGCTTGTTCCCAATACTTTCGTTGTGACTTCATTCGTATATACTAGGAAGGGATGTTCAGCATCTTTTGCTACTTCAAAAAATGCCTCACCGACAAGATATACTTCGCGCTTTGACGTAAATGTCTCGGGGTATTTCAGTTCACTGCCGGGTTGAAGTGTCACGATACTTCCATCCTGCAAAGCAAGTTTTTGTATAGTATTGGTTGTATTGACAAAGCGGATTGTTTTACCAACAGAGGATACGATCGTATTCGATTCCGAAACTGCATCGAAAAAATAGCGCTTCACCAGAAATATACTCACCAGTATAAATGCCAGTGCAGCCGCCACGCGACCAATTTTCCAAAAAGAAAAACGATGTT
>CAMLLI010000410.1 GCA_946480685.1 uncultured Flammeovirgaceae bacterium
CATGCGTATGAGCGCGAAGATGCGAAGCTCGGTATTCAGCAACTGGCCTTCCTTTAGAACGATGCGATCCTCTTCTCTAAAGAACGAGTTGAAGGTTGTAACGAAGTCCGGGAATAATTTCAAAAAGACTTTATCGAAGCTGAGGTATAATTCTTCACGCTCCTTTTTCAGGTTTATGTTGTTCACCACATAACGGATGTCGTCATACTTCTTTGTCATCAGTTTGGTATCAATCGCCTGTTTGAAGGCCTGGATCTTTACCAGGTATTCAGAATTTATATTGAAGTAATAACCGATATATTCTTCCTTGATCTTGTTGGCTTCCATCAGCCGGTTGTTCACTTCCTGAAGCAATGCGTTGGTCTCCTGTAAATTTGCATTCGCTTTGGTGATGTGCTCTTCTGCCTGCTTCAACTTCCGGAACTGTTTGTAAATAATAACCGCAGACGTTATGGTGATGAGCGAAAGTATAGTAATAACAACAGCGTAGGCGATCAGCTGTTTCCGTTGACGCTCCACCGTGTTAAGCTTATGGCCTTCGATGATGGGAAAGATCGCAGCGACCTGGATCTTGCGATGGCGCGCTCCATAAAAATTGGCATCGTCCATCGCTACCTTTACATATTCATACGCTCGCAATACATCGCCTTTCTTATAGAGCAACTCGGCAAGATTGAGAATGGCCAGAGTCTCTTTGGTAGATGAACGAACATCGGCAGCCGAAGCTTCGATCAGCATAAGAATGGCGTCATCTATTTTACCAGCCTGCAGGTAAATATAGCCTTGCGTACTGGCCGCGATGGCAAGCTCTGCATCGGTAAGTCCGGGGCGGTTGAGTACTTTGGCAAGATTCGCTGTTGCTTCGGTATACTCCTGTCTGCGCAGGTGCTTCATGGCTTGCAACGAGTGAAACGCATGAGCACTTGTCTTGCAGAATTGCAACGCTGAATCTATATAGCGATTGCCCAGCGTAGTATATAGCTCTGTAAAATACCGGTCGCGGTTAAAGTCCACCAGGTCGTAATACGTGCGCGCCATAAGGGAGTAAAATTCAACGCGCTGGCTATCCGCCAGAACAGAACGGTTCACCGTGTGAAGAGAATCCAGCGCTTCCTTAAACATTCCGGAGGAAACCAGGATGAACCCGAGCTTTACTTTGGCGAATGCAATTTTAGAAGCATCGTGTGATCGATACGCTTCTTCGTGCAGCTTGCGCGCATAGGTAAATGCTGAATCGTAAATGAACGTTTTATACTCTTCGTACAGTTTGAAATATATAGTATAGCGGCTGACGGGCACCGCGTTTTGCAACTCCACCTTGAGACGTGCGATGCGTTCGTTCTTTTTCTCTACATAGTCCTGACGATTTGCCACCACACCATCGAGCGCACGCAACGACTTCCCGATTTCCGTATCTGCAAAAACAAACGAAACGGTGAACAAAAATACCAGTATACAAACCAGACGCATAGGCTGAACGCTCAGGGTAAAGCGCATTAAAATACAAATTTTATGCTGCTTATTCTTGGTTAACAACGCAAGGTTGGTCGCAAGCTGTTTTTTTCGGGCAGGATTTTTTAAAAAGATATCCGGTACTACACATCGTTATCAACTATGGAAGCCACTGCAACACGCGCCAAAACTGGTGTAAAGAAACGAAGCTCGACTTCTCGCGCGAAGACGCAGAAAAAGGAAGTTGAAAAAGATCTGGCCGAAAGCTACAACCAGTTTAAGGAATTTGAAGGCCACCAGTATACCGGCATGAAAGTCGGGCGCAGTCATAAATGGTATTATGATAAAGGCGAATGGAAAGAGAGCAAGATAACGCCCGACCTCTGGGAGATTTCGTATGCTGTTACCAAACGCAGGGCAGGCAAAGCTCCACAGGGTTCCGGTGTACCCGTTGGCACTGCGTATCACTGGTATATAGTAGCGCATCAAAATGTACGCAAGCTCAACGCAGATGATTATACCACCACGATGGCCGGTTTAAAATTCAAGTTGTCGCATAAACGTTATGATAAAGAAAAGTGGAGTTCATCGGCAGCAGCACAACGCAAACGGTTAATTCAGTTTTTACAAGATGTGATCAAAGACCTGCAGAAAGATCCGATACCGCTGGAGATCGAGTATAAAGGGAAAAAATATAAAGGCGAAGCTATGCCGATAACGCAAACCTGTTACAACGGTGTGTGCACCAAACTAAACGTTACCCTGAATGACGAATACATCGGCACAATACGCTACCTGAAAAGCGGATGGAAGATGAGCGGTGCCACCGATCAGAAATTTATCAATGCCATTGGTAAAGGTATATTGGCGTGGTATAGTTTATAGCATAGTTTGAGATCACACATTACTATCCTATAAATACCAAACGCTTACATTTGTTGTGTATCACCATCCGATGACATGATTTCACTTGAATCATCTCTTGTACCGGATCGCTCCACAAATGTTTCACGTACCCTTGTGGAAGTATGGAAGTACGGTATCCATATCGCTGCAGCAATGAGATTGCGGAATAATGTTTTATACGTTTCATTACGCTCAGCGGTGTCTGTAAGGTATGCAAATCCTATTATGGCATCTACAACAGAAATAGCCACGTTCATCCAGAAGTATATAATAATAAGCTTCGGCAGAGACGACCGTCTTTCAAAGAACAACACAATCAGCAGTATTGCGAAAATTACAATCGCTATATTATAGACTAACTCAAAAACAGTAAGTCCAAGCAAAGTATAGTTTCCCAGGCGCCAACCGGAAAGCCAGGTTATCTCATCATAGAATGTTGTAGTAAAGAAAAGCTGATATATAATTCTGAAGGGAGTAATGATCAAACCGATGGCGATTAAAACCAGCCACCCTCCTATGGGCGCTCCGTTTATTCCCATGAGCTCCGGCTCCGGATCATAGTAATTATACAGGCGCAACGCAAACCACGATGCCACCACGAATGTAGCCAGTGTTATAACAATAGCAAACCAGCTTATACCCGAGGCATTTACCAGACTCTTATCATAGAAAAGATTATAGGAAAGATTCTTCATCATTACACCATGGTCTTCAATAAAACTTGCCATGGCAGATGCTGGTATATGATCGCTTTTGGTCTTATATAATGTCTGCAGAATTATAGCATGATCATTTTCGTTGTACGAGATATAGTAGTCATACTTATAGTATGAAGTTTCAATATTCCTGTTATCGGGGGTAATGTTCCAGGCCTCCGGTAAATTTATCCGTATGGTATGCTCATATGACAACGGGAATGCAAGTCTGTAGGGAACCTTGCGCATCTGCGACTTGGGTACACTGAAATAGTTTTCCAACGTGAGGGGATAAAACTCGGCATACAATTTCTCTTCATCTCCATCGCGTGTTGTCCATATACCAGGCACTTTATACTTTTCATGAATTGTAACTGTGTTTGTTTCACGGTCGTCTTCCATACGAACGGTATCCACAACGGCTATATTCGGGTATAGATTAGTATAAAAAGTTAAATAATCTTTTTGTATCTGACCGGCACTCCTGCTGGCAAAATCACTTCGCTGAATATCGGCTTCAACACCTTTATATACCGTTTGGACAGATAGTATAGCTTCACCACCAATATCAGCCATATCGATTGTATGCTCTTCATTGATAGATGCTTCACCGGGGCCGGGAAGCGTAAGTAAATCGTGTGACTTTGTATTTACCACCAGACCTTGTCCATAGGTTGGGAAATAATAATTCTCAAGTGCCCCTCCCTGATTACTAATGGTAGGATCGATAAATATAGACTTACCGTTGTGGACAATCTGAGCAACGCAATGATTAAACATTGTATGCGAAGGCATGCGCTCTGAAGTGTGGTCGCGCAACGTTGTATTCACCAGCATCGGGTAAGCTTCAACATCATATATATTTAGTATGGTTGCCAGCAGAAGTGATTTATCCTTACAATCGCCAAAGCGTTGCTCGAATACGTTCAGAGGTGCATGCGGTTTATGCGAATTAAGTCCGGATTCAAATCCAAGGTAACGAACCTCATCCTGAACAAAGTGTATAGCCTTTAATATCAGTGCCGCTTTATCAAGACCTTTGAACATCTCATCCGTTTTACTTTGCAGCTTTTTCCGTTCGGATTCTGTTACTTCAAATTGTTTCGTGGCCCACATCGCTACTTCACTCCAATCTTTAAAATCGGTGATCTGCACAAAACGATAGCCTTCATACCAGGTGGGTTCATTGCCTTCTGCAACCACTGCGCTAACACGATGAAGAGACCACCGATATTCGGTTGACGTGCCTGTGGTACGCACTTCCGGTTTTACTTCATTATTGAAATACTTGATATATATCTTTTTATCTGCAGGCAAAACAATGCGCTCTTCAAACTGCTCGTAAGGCACCGTAAAATCAAAATATACCGTATTGGTATAGTGTTTTTCGTACACAGGATTATAACCTTCAATAGAATATGCGTACTCAACTATATCTCCTGCCCGAACATCCTGCAAATTGATAACGGCTGAAAGTGAACCATCGTAGAGATAACGATCCATACTTTCTTCACGCTGTATCGTACGAATGTTACCTGCGCCAAGCTTGTCAATAATTTTACCATCGCGGTGAATGACACACTGGTGGAATGTTAACTTCTGAAACGAGGGATCGAACGAAACCGAAATATCCGACATCTCCTGTACGCCTTCGTTTGTTAATAATTTATAGGCATAGTGATAGAAATCAGTCTGCTTCTCAACATGATCTTGTTTATCGATCAGCAGGTAGTATGAGCTGGCAGCATCTTTGGCATTTGGCTTCGCGGCAACGTCAGGCCTATGCGGCACTACCCATGCGGGTGACGGCTTGATTAAAACTTGCTGAGCAAAAATGGAACACGGAAGAAAAAAGAAATATATAAGCACAACGCTCTTCCAACAGGCACAGGCAGGCAATCTCATCAGGTTAGTGTTAAACGGCAGGAAAGATAGCAGTTTAACACCAATTAAAAATCGGCATTATTCCGTTTTTCTTTTGCGCGTTGGGTGTCGCTTCTTCCCGAGCTTATGCATAATCCACAT
>CAMLLI010000411.1 GCA_946480685.1 uncultured Flammeovirgaceae bacterium
ACGATCGTTGTGCGGAAGCGTGGATCCCGATTGGCCGATGGATCAGCAGGATCGTATAGACCAGACTCTGCTATCGGTAAACCATCGGTAGTATAAAACTCTTCCGCCAGGTTCGGCAACACACGTTGATAGTCGATCATGCCCCAGTATCCCGCGAAAGCGGAGCCATCATCAAGGAAGCGATCGAATGTAACCGAAAAAATTATTTCTTTGTCCTGTTCGTGATCGGTAGTAAACAACGTGCTATAGTCTGCCGCTAAAGAATAGTAGCCCAGGTCCATTACTTTTTTAGCAGCATCTGCCGCTTTGGTATATTCATGATGGTATAGGTATATACGCGCCAGTGTAGCAAGAGCTGCACCGCGACTGATGCGTCCGTATTCCGTACCCGGAATTTCTCCCGGCAGCGGCAAATCGTTTACGATCGCCTCTACATCAGTAGCAATGAAGTTCATGATTTCATCGTGGGTATTTTTAGGTACTGCCGCCTCTTGTACCGTTTGAGGTTCCGTGATCAGCGGTACATCATGAAAGGTCATGGCCAGAAGTGTATATACGGTGGCACGAATTACTTTCGCTTCTGCTACAATACGTGCCGCTACCTGCGGGTTGATATTCGGTATATTCGGAACGTTGGCAATTACCTGGTTGGTACGACCAATCGCTCTATAGGCAGAACGCCACGTGTCGCCCAGGATCCAGGATGTAGAGTTGTGTGTGCCTTGCGCTATATCTCCGCCCGGCATCCATTGCCACGCAGTATAGCCGTTGTCGGAAAGATAGTCAAGTCGCATAACTCCGCCTGTCCACGGATCAGAATCAAACAGCCATTGATCCTGCAGCGCAGAGTAACAACCCATGAGCGCCATCTTTGCATCATCCTCGGTTGTCCAGAATGAATCGGAGCTTAAGTCGTTCAGCGACTTGCGATCGAGAAACTCGTCAGAGCATGCTGAAAATATAGTCAGCAGCGCGATCGTGATATATAGCTTGATATAGTTCATATCGTAATAATTACAGGTTTAGAAAGTAATGTTGAGGCCGAATGAGTATGACTTCAGACCGGGATATGCACGGTTGCGTTCATCACCAGTCGGACGTTCCGGATCGAACTCTTCAACATCGGTGAAGGTTACGAGATTTGTACCGGTGAAGAACAGTCTAAGGTTCTGCATCGACAATCGTTCTGTCCATGCTTTCGGGAACGTATATCCAAGTTGTACATTCTTCAGTCGCAGGTAAGAAGCATCGCGCAACCAGAAGCTCGACATCGCAAAGTTGTTGCTGTTGTTACCGAAGCGCGGGTAAGCTGCATCTGTATTCGTTGGTGTCCAGTGATCCAGGATTGAACTTGTAAACTGTCCTACATTTTCCGTGTTATACCAGTAGAAACGTTCAATGCCTGCTACACCCTGGAAGAAAAGATTCAGGTCGAAGCCTTTATAGTCGGCACCAAGGTTAAATGCATAGCTCAGTTTAGGAAAAGGTTCACCAATGATCTGTCGATCATAGTCAGCCGTAACTTTTCCATCCGGTATACCTTCGGGACCACTGATATCTTTATACTTGATGTCACCGGCACGCAGCGTTCCGAATTGCGTGGGAGCGTTCGCGAGTTCTTCTTCGGTATAGTATCCGTCAGCTACATATCCGTAGTAAGCACCGATGGGTTGCCCCACGAGATTTATAGTGTTACCACTGATCCAGTTCTCAAGACCGGCAATGTCGGTAATTTCGTTTTTTACCTGCGAGAGATTTACACTGGCTGAATAACCGAGGTCACCTTTTCGATCCTGGTAAGCTATATTTAGTTCCCAGCCTTTGTTGTCAACAGCAGCAACGTTTTGATAGGGGCCGTTGTTCACACCGAGTGTTCCTGGTATAGGAAGACGAATGAGAATGTCGGATGATTTTTTGTTGAAGTAGTCCGCGGTGATTTGCAGGCGGTCATTCAGGAAATTCAAATCAAGACCAATGTCCGTGATCGTAGTAGTCTCCCATTTTATGTTTTGATTTGCCAGATCGTTGATCGCCACACCTCCGGACACAATGCCACCGATGAGGTAATTATTACCCGTAGCAAAATTCTGAGTATAGGCATAGTTACCAATCTCCTGGTTACCGAGTTGTCCCCAGCTCGCACGCAGCTTCAGGAAAGATACCACGCTGTTATCGGCAAGAAAACTTTCACTGCTGATTACCCAGCCTGCCGATACCGAAGGGAATAGACCGTAACGATCAGACTTCGGCATGCGTGAAGAACCATCGTAGCGCATGTTCGCTTCGAAGAGGTATTTATCATTATATATATAGTTTACGCGACCGAAGAATGATTGCAGCGCTACTTCATACGCATTACCACCTACTTGCGGATTTTGCGAACCGGCATCAAGTTCATGCAGGTTGTTGTTCGGAAAATTCTGGCGGTAGGCATACATATAGTCGTTACGTTCATATTGAGCCGTGTGTCCTACAAGTATATTTACACTGTGTGTTCCTATAGTCTTGTCGTAGGTGAGGAGATTCTCCAGCAACTGTCTTCTGAACGTGGTGTTGCTGTTGCTCAGGTTGTTGTTTACATTCTGGCTGATCACAACGCCTTCCGGATTAAACTGTTTATAGGTTGGAACGAATCGCGAATTCACTCCGGATACATTGATAGCACCGACACTGGTTTTAAATTTAAGTCCTTCGGTGATTTCATAGCTGGCAAAAAGTTTTCCTTCCAAACGGGTTTCCTGTGTTTCGCTAAAGCCTGTCGTGGCTGCCCATACGGTATTGCGAAATCCGACACGTGTTGGTTCAGCACCATCTACAAAACCGAATTCACCATTCGCGTAGCGTACCGGGATAGTCGGCTGGGTAAATCTGCGAATGCTATATACTATACTGTTGTCATCGTTGGATGATGCCGAGTTCAGCGAAGGTTCGTTATACTTACGATCGTAGCCATATACGTTAAGTCCTACTTTCAGTTTCTTGGACGCCTCTATATCTACATTGGCGCGTATACTGGTACGGTTGGCATCGGTACCTTTTAATACACCGAGCTGATCCATATACTGTGTAGACACCATATACTTTACATTTTGTGAGCCACCGCTTACCGAAGCATCGTAGGTTTGCATGATGCCTGTGCGAAATGTCTCATCCCACCAGTCGGTGTTCGCGAAGTGATCGGGGTCAGAGCCGTCACGCATCGCCTGTATTTGTTCAGCCGTATAGGTTGGCGTTCCACCGGTAGCTACGTTCCATTCATTGCGTATAGTAGCCCAATCCCAGGAGTTGAGAAAATCAGGTTTCATGATGGGACTCTGAATGGCAACGTTGCTGCTCAGGTTAATACGTGCCTGACCTTCTTTACCGCGTTTGGTTGTGATGATGATAACTCCGTTGGCTGCGCGCACGCCATATATAGCGGCCGATGCTGCATCCTTCAATACACTTACACTTTCAATATCCGCAACCGGAACCTGGTTGATCTGACTTTGAATTCCATCGACAATCACCAGCGGTTCTGCACCGGAGTTAAATGTACCTATACCGCGAATGCGAATCTGCGGATCATCATTACCCGGCTGACCGCTGAAGTTACTCACGGTTACACCCGGCATGCGTCCCTGAAAAAGACTTGCCGTGTTTGATACCGGTATAGATTTAACATCATTGATATTGACCGATGCTACTGCGCCTGTGAGGTTCGCTTTCTTCTGTTCACCGTAACCAACAACCACTACTTCCTGCAGTGATTGAATGTCTGTCTCCAGCGAAACATTTATAGTCGTGTTTGTTCCCGCCAGAACTTCCTGGTTGCGGAAACCAACGAACGAGAAAACCAGTATAGCATCGCTGCCCGGTACCGCTAATGTATAGTCGCCATCCGCGTTGGTGGTTGTACCGGTGGAAGTACCTTTAACAATGATGCTTACGCCCGGAAGTCCGGTTTGATCTTCTGCGCTTACAACACGACCGGACACGGTAGTTTGCGCGAAGGCTGTTGTGGTACATGCCAGCAACAGACACATCAACAAGAGATGTGGTGTTTTAAAATACTTTAGCATAATGATAGGTTTGAATGGTTTGGGATGGTCAATGAGGACAAGTGAACTCGCCCTCATCGATGACCGCTGTATAGCAGCGGCTGTCGAAGAAGAGTAAAGTAGTCTCATACATTTCAATTTGGTCTTACAATAGTCGCAATCGTTTGCTCACTATAAGGAGAGAAATACATCAGAAATAGGGTGAATGCATTCAAAATAAATCAGGAGAGGTGTTTTGAGCAGGATGAAAGGAGAGGAGTGAGCGATGCTACTCCTCATCTTTTGCACGAGTCTTTAAAAAGAACAGACACGGCATCGGCAATGCTTATGGATTGGCAAGTTGCTCCAGGCTCCATTTGTCAAACCACCTGATCACAGGTTTGTCACCATCGAATGTCAGTGGCAGCCATATATACCGGCCGTCAATCGCATTGTCGGGTATCCAGCGATCGGCCATGAAAATATACTGATCTTTACCACCGTGAACCGGCAGGATGAATGTACTTTGAGATTCGAATGTACGCTCGGCATTTTCTCCCTGCGCGGGATTACCGAGTGATTTCCACGGTCCCCAAATTGAATTTGAGACAAATGAACGTGCAGCGTTGGGTTCCCAGCCCGTGCAACCGGAGGTAACAAGTATATATTTACCGTTTCGCTTGATCAGCGCAGGCGCTTCGTTATGTCCGGCAGGAGCGATCGTTGCCCACTTGCCCGTAAAAGACAGGTAATCGTCTGTGAGTTCTGAAACGTGGAGTGTGAGATTCTCTTCTGCGGAGTGAATGTGATACGCTTTACCGTCATCATCAACAAACAAAGTCATGTCGCGCGACATTTGTCCTTTTTCAAAATCACGTCTTATGAAAAGTCCTTCGGCAACTTCTTTTCGCCATGGATCGGTATGCGCTTTCAGTTCTTTCTCATTTACCGTTTTAGTCTGCCATGCTTTCTCAAAATTTATAGGCCATGTTTGGCTATTGGGTCTGTATGAGCGGATATAGGTATACGGACCGGTTGGTTTATCGCTCACG
>CAMLLI010000412.1 GCA_946480685.1 uncultured Flammeovirgaceae bacterium
ACGTATCTACGACTATATATTTGTTCCTGTGCTGGACAACAACGGAAACGTTGAGGCCGTTGCCGGTACAACGCGTGACATTACTGATTTGAAGATTGCCGAGAAAGCCCTCAAGGAAAGCGAGGCTAAATTCAGACGGTTCTATGAATCGAACATGCTTCCCATTGCTTTCTGGAATATCCACGGCAGAGTATACGAATGCAACGATGCATTCGCCCAACTGACAGGCTATACGCAAAACGAGATTATTGACGGGCACTATAACTGGATGGATGGAACAGCACCTGCCTACCGGCACCTCCACGAAGAGAACATTAAAAAGGCTGTGGAAGGAAAGATGTTCATTGAGCCATACGAAATAGAAATGCTGCGTCCCGATGGAAACCAGATTCACGTATTGGTAGGGTATGCATTGCTGGAAGGTTCAAAGGAAAACCGAGTTGCTTTCCTGATGGACATAACGCTTCAAAAGTCGTTGATGGCTGCGCTTGAGCTGCGCGTAGCAGAGCGAACAAAAGAGCTTAACGAAGCTAACTTCGCGTTGAAGCAGTCCAACGAAGACTTGTTACAATTTGCTCACGTGGCAAGTCACGATCTGAAAGAGCCTGTCAGAAAAATAAAAACCTATGGCTATAGATTGCAGGATGAATCAGGCAATGCGAGTGAGAAGGCACAAAGTTACGTAGACAAAATTCTTTCCTCGGCATCGCGTATGGCTGCTATGATCGAGGGAGTACTCTCCTATTCAACCATCAACGCTTCGCGGGAAATGTCGGGAGACGTTGACCTGAATCTTTTACTGGAAGATATACGAAGCGACCTGGAGATTGTCATCCAGCATAAAGAGGCGGTGGTCACGAGCACGAAGTTGCCGGTTTTCAGAGGAAGTCGCTTTCTGCTTTACCAGCTTTTCCTGAACCTGATTAATAACGCGCTGAAATTTTCGCGGGCTGATGTAACACCACGTGTAAATATTGATAGTACTTTTATAAACGTATCGGGCGAAAAGCATCTGCAAATAACCATTGAAGACAACGGAATCGGTTTTGAACAAGCTAACGTTGAACGCATCTTCGATACCTTTTCGCGATTGAATCCGAAGGACAAATTTGAGGGAACAGGATTGGGACTTGCGTTGTGCAAAAAGATTGTACAGCGACACAACGGTACCATTACTGCTTTCGGAGAAGAGAATAAAGGTGCTAAATTTACGATTACATTACCGGTTGAAGCCGACAACACGATCTTATAACACATGAGAACCAGCATACTGTTAGCAGACGATGATCTTGACGACACGGAGTTATTCAGTGAAGCCGTGCATGAAGTCGATCCAACGGTATTATTCTATACTGCTTCCAACGGATCGGAAGTATTGGTCAACCTGCAGAGCGCTAAAATTGAAAATCCGAACATTATATTTCTCGATATAAATATGCCGAGTGTAAACGGCTGGGAATGTCTGAAAGCATTAAAACAAGATCGTCTGCTTTCCTCCATACCTGTTATTATTTACTCAACCTCCTCGGCACTGCGTGACAAGCAACGGGCGGCTGAGCTGGGCGCTATATATTTCCTAACCAAGCCTGATCGTTTTGAAGAGCTGAAAAAATTCATTCGGTTCGTGCTGAACAATGTAACTACACCACACAAAATTTCTGAATATCAACGAAACTGACCTTGCACCTATAGCACTGGCAGACGAGCATCGTTTTGAAATATAGCTTTCAAACGAGTTGCTATAGAGTATATATGGATTGGTGGGTTGTACTTAAAGCGGTACACCAGCCGTGCACGCCAGGCATTGGTTGGCAAAGGAGTCGTACTCATCGAAGGCAGCACCCGGTTTGCCAAAGAGTGTGATGATGCGATCGATTCGAACCTGGGCGCCTGAATCAAGTACTATGAACATACCTTTTCCGGGAATCTCTTCAAGCTTGATTACGCGTCCTATAGCTTCATCCACAACCTGCTCTGCATTCCAGAAAAACACTTTTCCTGAAGTTTGCTTGGCGATCTGTTCCGTTATCACTTCCCGAAAATCATACGATACCGGAGTGTATGAGGTGTCCATAAGGCAATAGTATTTAGTCTTATAAGGCAGAACGAGTTTGTCATGAATATAATTCACGGTAGCTTCAATAAACTGCATGAGTTCCCGCAGATTTACACAGATATACGCAGAATGGTTCTGAAACCTATATAGCGTTATTAAATCTTTTCTGCGAAAATCTGCGGCCTCTGCGGGAAACAGAACGCTATCGGAATGAGACTTCCCTGAGCTTGGTTTCTTCGAGGTCTACCAGGGAAAGATATTTACGGATGAGCTCTTCATCGTATTCCTGTTTTCGGTTTAGCAGGTGAAGGGCTTTTCGCTGCTCGTCAAGTAACGCTAAATATACTGTATGATATTGCACCAGTAAATCTCTGCTCACGGCATTAAACGCTACAACGTCTTGCTGAAATATAGTCAGGTCGTTGTGCAGTTTCGCTGACAGGATCTTGAGATGTTCATTCAATTGCTTCTCGCTGCCAACGGACTGCTCGAGAAACTGAAGAGATGTTTCCGTAATGGTCTTTCGAATGCTCAACTCCTGTTCCTGCTCGTGTTCTTCTGCTCCATTACCCGTTACTCCGAGCTTTCGCATAACCCACGGAAGCGTCAACCCCTGAAAAACTAATGTCACAAGAATCACAACAAACGTAACAACCAATATCAGGTTTCTATAGGGAAAGGCTTGTCCGGGTTGAATAAGCACCGGTATAGATAGCGCAGCTGCCAGCGACACAACGCCACGCATACCCGCCCAACCAAATACAAATGGCATTCTCCAGCCGGGATTAGGATCAGCCACCGTAATGAAGTTTTTCATAAAGCGCGTAAACGCAGAGGCTCCCAACGTACAACAAATTCGTGTTACGACCAGCACAACTGAAATTACCAAACCATATAGAATGGCCTGCGTGAGACTAACTTCTTCTACTTCATGTACTATATAGGGAAGCTGAAGACCAATGAGTAAAAATACAACACCGTTCAGAATGAAGCCAATCGTAGACCACACATTGGTACCCTGCACGCGTCCCTGGTACGTGAGTACGATATGACGTTTACTTGATAACAGCAGGCCGCCGGCAACCACCGCGAGTACACCCGAGAAATGGAAACGTTCGGCAAAGTAGTACATGCAATACGGTGCCAGAAAGCTGAGTATAATTTCAATACTGGGTGTAGTAGGCAACCAACGATATATAGCATAAAAGACAAGTCCTATACCTATACCAATCACCGTACCCATAATAATTACGAGGAAGAAACTTCCTACGGCATCAGACATATGAAATTGACCGGTAACAATGGCGGCCAGCGCAAATCGGAATACGATGAGGGATGATGCATCGTTCAAAAGACTTTCACCTTCTACTATACTCATCAACACCTTCGGAGCCTTTACCTGTCGCATAATGGTTGTTGCCGATATAGCATCCGGAGGCGATACAATGCCACCCAGTAAAAAACCAAGTGCAAGTGTAAAGCCCGGTATAAGTGCATACGAAGCAAACGCTACTACACTTGAAGTAATGATTACAATGGGAAATGCGAAGCTCGTAATCACACGCCTCCACTTCCAGAATTCTTTCCATGAAGTTTGCCAGGCAGCTTCATATAGTAAGGGCGGAAGAAAAATGAAGAAGATGAGTTCCGGATCAATGGTAATGTGCGGGAAGATGTTCGTGAAACTAAGCGCCAATCCGCCTATTACCAACACAATAGGATAAGCAGTCTTTAGTTTACCGGCCACCATGATCAAGGCCACAATAATAAATATCAGGTAGATGTATTCGATAAAGATACTTTGCATACAGGTTCTTGAGACTAAAGATAACAAATGCGATCTGTACTCGCCATAAAGCTATGCTACAAAACTATTATCGAATACGGCCACCACGCCTATGTAAATCAAACCAATGCTTGCGAGATTCAAACAAGGAAAGAAAAACCAATCGTGAAAGAAAGTGGTATCCACTTGCAACTGACGGTTTATTTCAGGATCTTACCTTACCTAATTCAGTTGTCATGTCACAGAAAAATACATTTCAGTTTTCCACCGGATCACGATATGCTGTTCAGGCAACCATCGGCTCCGAGCTTGTCATCGTGTTCCTCGTGTTTTCGTTTGCTGCATCTTCGGGTGTTGTTGAGTACCTGTTGAAAGCGCTTCAGGTTATCGGCTATAGCAACATTGCATGTTTTGTTATAGTAAGTATATTCTTTGCCTACGTGCTTGGACGAAAGACGGGTATAGCGATTGATCAAAACACACGCAATCATTTTTATCTTGGCTATAAAACAGGTTTACTCGTTACTATATACTCCACGTTAACAGCGTCACTCTTCACCTTCGGTACAACCTTTATCACGACAGGTTTGCCGGCAGACTGGTTTATGCTATATATCGCCAAACCGCTTGTCTGGATGATCTGCCTGAGTTGCCTTCC
Organism: uncultured Flammeovirgaceae bacterium; assembly: GCA_946480685.1. The sequence continues at coordinate 4,501 of CAMLLI010000412.1, forward strand.
GATATTAATTGCAGGTTCATGGTATGGCTTTACAATAGCGAAATCTGCAGGTAAATAAGAAAAGAAGATTCTACGCCTGGCGGCATCCTCATCTATATAAACCAGCATTTACAATACTTTCAAGTATAGCAGGCCGGTTTTCAACTATCCAGTGTTGCATACAGTTCATTATATGTTTCCACGAAGATTCGTTTCTATATCCTTGCGTCCATAAAATATATTCATGCTGGTGTCCGGAATTTTGAACCTTTACCGGCCTTTCCGAGTTAGCCAAAGATCACGCCCGATTTGAAACTATGAATTTTACTCTACGCGTATGGCGCAACCGTTGAAGGAAAGACGGTTGGGACTTTTACAGGCAACCGCTATCAACATGACCGACATGGTCGGCATTGGTCCGTTTATCACCTTGCCTATGGTGATCAGCATCATGAACGGTCCGTATTTTTTATACGCCTGGATAGCCGGGGCAGTCTTATCCATTATCGATGCCATGATCTGGAGTGAACTTGGAGCAGCATTTCCGCTGGCCGGAGGATCCTATAATTTTCTGAAAG
>CAMLLI010000413.1 GCA_946480685.1 uncultured Flammeovirgaceae bacterium
TCGCGTTCGGTAAATATACCGAGCAGGTGTCCCTGGTCATCGGTGATGAGAAGTCCACCGATATTCTTTAAGGACATTAACTCGATAGCCTTGTATACAGTTACAGTAGGTGCAACGGAAAAGACAACATTTCCCTTGCCCTGAAGGATGTTTCTAACTTTTCCCATACGAGTGTCTGCTTGATTGAAGTAAATGAAGATAACACTTTTCACTACACTAATGCAAGCGTTTGAAACTATAAATTAAACCGCTTTCAAGTAAAAAATTAAAAAAGGGTGAATGCGTTTAAAATAGCGGCATTTTATTTTTCACAAATAAATATTGCGATGCAACGCTTGTTGTAACGACAACTGTCGGTATACTCCTATAATTATATAGCACGCATCCGATGGATATATACTTGCCGTTGCTAAAATTCAATGTTGCTTCTTTTACAATCTTCATTAACCTTGCAGCGTTTTACCATTATACATGAACATAGCTTTTAAGAACATCGCGATTAGCCGGAATATTCTAGTACTCCTATTTATACTCATCACCGTTGCTTCGTTTGGACAGCGTAAGCTTCAGCAGAAAGTGCCGGAGAAGACGCGTATACTTTTTCTCTTCGATGGCTCAGGCAGCATGCTGGAACCCTGGGGACGACCTAACCAGTACAAGATCAACATCGCCAAATCTATACTCACGCAAATTGTAGATTCGCTGCAGCAGAATAATAATCTTGAACTCGCCCTGCGCATTTACGGGCACCGCTCTCCGCGTGAAGCCAACAATTGTAAAGACACATGGCTTGAAGTTCCGTTCAAACCAAAGAACCATAAACTCATCATCGACAAGATCAACGAGGTCAAGCCGAAAGGTGTTACGCCGATAACGTACTCACTGGAGCAAGCCGCAAAAGATTTTCCGTCCAACGCAGGGTATCGAAATATAGTGATCCTCATTACCGATGGTATAGAATCTTGTGGTGGCGATCTTTGTGCTACCTCGCGTGAGTTGCAGAAGAAAGGTGTATTTCTCCGCCCCTATATTATTGGTCTTGGACTTCGTGCAGAGAAGACACTGGATTGTGCCGGTAAATATATAAGTGCTGAAACACCGCAGGAGTTTCACGAAGAGTTGAACAAGGCTATTCAATCTACATTTTCGAAAACAACGGTAAGTGTAGAATTACTCGATGCACGCAATCAACCTACCGAAACAAATGTGAACGTAAGCTTTATGAATTCCCTTACGGGGATGTCGATGTACGACTTTGTTCACTATCGTGATGCGCAGGGTAATCCGGACTCTGTGCAGGTTGATCCGGTAGTAGATTATGATTTAGTTGTAAACACTACACCACCGGTAACCAAACGCAACGTTACCATCGAGATCGGCAAGCATAATATAATTCGTATACCGGTACCGCAGGGAAATATAGCGATACAACAGGAAGGAAGAAAAGACAACAGCCTCGAAGCCATTGTTCGTGAAAAGGACAAACCTGAAGTGATCAACGTGCAGCGCAGCAATGAAACGTTCCGATACCTTACCGGTAAATATGAAGTAGAGACGCTCACACTGCCACGAAGAAGATTTACTGTGGATGTCCAATTCAACAAGACCCAGAATATTTACCTGCCTTCGCCCGGCATTGTAAACTTCAACACTATATCTACCGGCTACGGAAGTCTATATGAAATAGCGGCCGATGGCACGCAGCAATGGGTTTGCAACCTCAACAACCAGAAAGCTAATTTTACTTTAACGTTGTTACCGGGGCGCTATAAAATAGTTTTCCGCGTACGCAATTCTGCGGGCAGTAAATTTACCGGTTTCAAAAATTTTGAACTGGCATCCGGTGAAACCAAGATGATCAATGTGTTCAACTAGAACTCCGCGAGTATAAGCCAGGGAAGCAGGGCCAGCAATAACGCGATGATAAACCAGATAACGATTTTCCGGTTGGATTTCTTTTCGTCTGATGATGAGGCAGATTGGTGGTGCATAAGCGGTGGTTAACTTGGCTGTTCTTACGGGGCTCATCGAACGAATGTTCTGAAGGATATGGGTGATTAACAAATCATTAACAGTTTATGGCGCGGAGTGATGGAAGAACGGAAATTATTTACGACTTTCGCAGCGCCCGTGCCCGAGGGGTATGTAAATATGTAGGGAAGCATTGCTATAGCGGCACGTGTTTTAAGATTTGTAATTCGTACTCGTAATTTTAATATGACCAAATTTACCTTTACTGAAAAGAAAGATACACGCTCAGGTTTTGGCGTGGGCTTGCATGAGCTTGGCAAAAGCAACTCAAATGTAGTAGCACTGTGCGCTGACCTAACGGGATCGCTGAAGATGGATGCTTTCAAGAAAGATTTTCCGGAACGCTTCTATCAGGTTGGTATAGCAGAAGCAAACATGATCGGTCTCGCGGCCGGTATGACCATCGGAGGAAAAATTCCTTTTACCGGTACATTTGCTAACTTTTCAACAGGTCGCGTGTACGATCAGATCCGCCAGTCGGTAGCATACTCTGACAAGAATGTAAAGATATGCGCTTCACACGCTGGTTTAACTTTAGGTGAAGACGGTGCAACGCACCAGATACTGGAAGATATAGGGATGATGAAAATGCTTCCGGGCATGACTGTTATTGTTCCCTGCGACTATAATCAAACCAAAGCTGCTACGATAGCCTTAGGCGACCATCACGGTCCTGCATACCTGCGCTTTGGTCGTCCGAGCTGGCCGATCTTTATGGCAGCAGACAGACCTTTCAAAATTGGTAAAGCTGATAAACTTATCGATGGTAAAGATGTAACGATCTTTGCGTGCGGCCACATGGTATGGCAGGCTGTTGAGGCTGAAGCTGCACTGGCTGAAAAAGGCATCAGTGTTGAGCTGATCAACATTCACACCATTAAACCGCTGGATGTTGAAGCTATATTAGCTTCTGCAGAAAAAACCGGATGCGTTGTTACCTGCGAAGAGCACCAGATCAACGGTGGGCTAGGCGACAGCGTGGCACAAGTGCTGAGCCGCTTCCGCCCTACTCCTATTGAAATGGTAGCGGTGAACGATTCATTCGGAGAAAGCGGTACACCAACGCAGCTTCTCAAGAAATACGGACTCGGCCCTGAGAACATCGTAGCGGCAGTTGAGAAAGTACTGAAGCGCAAAAAATAAAAACAACTTCATAGAAAATGCCCCGCCAACCCGCGGGGTATTTTTTTTCACGGGCACTTTCACGTACTTGTTACTTCCAAACTACATCGGCTATGGAAATGCTTGATAATGCCATTAACTGGTTTGAGATACCGGTATCAGACTTTGATCGTGCCAAAAAATTCTATTCAGCGATCTATGACTACACCATGCCCGAAGCGATGGTTGGCAAAACGCGTATGGGCTTTCTGCTCTACGAACAAAAAGAACAGCGTGCCGGCGGAGCGATATGTTATGGCGAAGGCTATATACCTACCGCGCAGGGCGTACGCATTTATCTCAACGGTGGTTCAGATCTCAATATAGTTCTCAACCGCGTGGAGAAGGCCGGTGGTAAAGTAATTATGCCGAAGACGCTGATCGCAGAAGAGCACGGATACTTTGCTTTATTCAATGATACAGAAGGTAATTTTCTCGCGCTTCACTCGCGAAAGTAATATCAACACGATGTGTACATTTCATTTATTAAAAGTATAACTATATATGTAGTAGCAGAATCATTCCAGTAACACCAACAACACTATGGGCGCTTCCAAGATCGATAATTTTACACCCGCACAGATCCACCTGGCGATGTATGCAAAGGCATTAGGACATCCGGCACGCATTGCTATTGTTCAGTACCTGGCACAGCACCAGGGTAGTTTGTGTGGCGAGATTGTCAATGCTATACCGTTGTCTCAATCTACAATCTCGCAGCATCTCAAAGAGCTTCGAAATGCAGGTCTCATCAAGGGTGATGTTGATGGTCCGAGTGTACATTACTCCGTTGATGAAAAAATATGGAGCCGCGCGAAGCGGGCGCTTGGTAATCTTTTTGAAAATTGCGATCCTGCAAATACATTGAATCGATTTCCTGAACCGAAAAGTATGAACGTATGACACTGACCTATAAAACGATTACCGATATAGAAGGCTTCGAAAAATTTCGTACGCTATTGAAAGCTTCCGGTTTACCGGCTGATGATCTTAACTTTGAACGCGACTTGCTGGTGGGATATTACGAAGCTGATCAGCTTGTAGGAACCGGTGCCCTCGAAGTATATGGCGACTATGCATTGCTGCGTTCACTCTCTGTTAAGCTGGGTATCCGCGGAAAATCAGTAGGTACCAACATAACGGATTACCTGATTGATGAAGCGCGTAGCCGTAAGCTGAAAGGTATTTACCTGCTTACTGAAAAAGCAAGAGGCTTCTTTTTGAAGAAAGGTTTTCTCGACACCACGCGTGATGCTGTACCACAAGAGCTTCATGCCTCTTCTGAATTCTCTCATGTGTGCCCTGTCTCGGCAGTGGTAATGCATCTTCCTTTATAGAGAGCAACTGTAAAGCTGAAAGTAAATATGCCAATAGCATAGTGCTTTCAGCTTTATACAACCGCTGAAAGGAACGAGCATCCGTTAGGATAATAAAAAACACACATCCTAAATCATAATTCGTAAATGATAGACTACATTTGCGCTTCATTTTTCCAACCCGTATGAAGTTGAATAAATATTTTGTTATCGATTTCGACAGTACTTTTACTAAAGTAGAAGCTTTTGATGTTCTGGCCGACATTTCTTTACAGGATCACCCGGAGAGAGAAGACCGCAAGAAAAAGATCATTGAGATTACAAACCAGGGAATGGATGGTTCCATCTCGTTCCGCGAATCGTTGGAGAAAAGATTAAATCTGCTCGCGCCCAGTCAGCATCACTTACCTGCACTTATTACTAAACTGAAGGGCAGCGTATCAGAATCTTTCAAACGCAATAAAGAATTCTTTCAGGAGTATTCCGATAATATCTATATCATCTCAAACGGCTTCCGTGAATTTATAGAGCCTATCGTTACGGAGTTTG
>CAMLLI010000414.1 GCA_946480685.1 uncultured Flammeovirgaceae bacterium
TAACGCGTACAGCACTCTATAGAAGAATGAAACGTCATGGTTTATAGTATATATATCTTACCATCTCTTTATGGTTTTGAAGCGGTTCAGCATACTGGTTATCCTGCGTATTATACTCCTGTGTAGTACTATACTGGCATTTGCATGGGTTATACAGCGACCCGAAATGTTCTTTAACCAGCTTACCCTTGCCGCTATATTTATACTGCAGGTAGCGGAGCTGATCCGTTTTGTTAACCATACAAATCGTGAGTTGTCGCGTTTCCTGCTTGGAATAAAACATGCCGACTTTACAATTACCTTTCACCAGGCGCATCTCGGGCAATCGTTTCGCGAACTCGAAGACAGTATGCATGCTATACTGCAAGCGTATAAACAGGTAAAGATTGAAAAAGAAGCACAATACCAATTTCTGCAAGCGCTGGTAACGAGGCTTCCGATCGGCATCATTTCCATTGCTGATGAAGATATAGTCGTTATAAATGCTACAGCCGAGAAGCTTCTCAATATAGAAGGCTATCGCAACTGGAGCTTACTAAAATTGAGACATCCGACAGTAGCCCGGGCGTTGGATTCCGTTGGCGATCATGGAAGAAAACTGATCGAGTTCAAGACAAGCGAAAATACAGCGAACTTCGCGGTGGAAGTAAGCACTACATTTATACTCGATAAATCGTACCGTCTCATCACCATACAAGACATTCATACTGAGCTCGAGCAGAAAGAAATTGAAGCCTGGCATAAACTGATTCGCATTCTTACACACGAGATCATGAACTCGGTAACGCCTGTTGCATCACTCACCGAAACAATGCAGGGAATGCTTACGGATAAAAGCGGTCAACTGAAAAGTATCGAAGCCCTTACAACGGATACGTTAGGCGACATTCGCTTTTCATTAAACACTATTCACAAGCGAAGTGAAGGTCTGCTTGATTTCGTGGAGAAATACCGTGCACTTACACGCGTTCCCAAACCCGCCATACAACCTACAAAACTGTATCCTTTCCTGAAGACTATTGTAAACCTAATGGAACCCGAAATGCAGCGGCATAGCATTACGCTCCAGTGGCACGTGACGGGTGAAAACCTGCAGGCACCCTTGGACAGCAACCTTATCGAGCAGGTTATTATCAATTTAATTACAAACAGTATATATGCGTTGCAGCAGGTTCCTGACAAACATATATACCTGCGGGCTTATCAAAACGACAACCGCACGGTTATCGAGGTAACAGACAACGGATTGGGTATACGCGACAAGGAGATGCAGGATATATTTATACCATTCTTCTCCACAAAAAAAGAAGGCACCGGCATCGGACTGAGTCTGTCGAAGCAAATTATGAATTTGCATGGCGGCAGCATCAAGGTTACTTCTGTGCCACATGAAAAGACTTCATTCTACTTGCTTTTCAAAAATTGAGGTGCGTAAAAAAACATCCTGGCGGTCCCAACCTTTCCGTGATCCGGCGGGTCTAAAGCATATAACCCAATATTAATCTTGTATGAAAATTCAATATACTGCTATAGCATGTATAGCATTGCTGGCATGTGCCTTTGTTGCATGCGATGATGATGACTCCGGTGAATCTTCCGGTACCAATTCGTACCTGCCCCTTAAAATCGGGAACTACTGGGAATTTGTGAATATGCCCGAAATAGGAATTGACTATACGCTGCGAACCGAAGTAACACGCGTGGTATCCTTGAATAATAACGAATACTTTGAACTGGTGAGCTTCCAGAAATCCGGTGACCAGAATTACCGGGACACTACGTATTATCGTATTACACAACAAGGGTATGTATATACATGGCGAAGAGGCTGGACGGTTGAAGAGAACCCGCTGAGACTTTATGCTGATGATGGTGATGACTGGAAGTATGAAACAAACTATGATGCCGAGGCCAATATTACCGTTGATGAAATTGACGACCTGGAATTGGGAGACAGAGAACTTGATAACTGCAAAAGTTTCAGTTTCGATATTGAACAGTGGGCTGATGAAGAACACAGCATCGTGCTTGCACCCCGTATAGGCTTCGTACAAAGACTTGTCGGCTTTGGTATAAGCTCCCGGTTGGTAAAAGCTTCTGTTAACGGTAAAGAATATACTTTCTGATCTATAGGATTGACTGGAGGATGGCTGAAATAAAAATGCTCCCGGTCGGGAGCATTTTTTATCATGTATAATTTCTTTTATTCAACTATAGCACTTCTAATCACTCGGTGCTTTTATACCGGCAATCAGCCGGATCGGACTTGAGATAATAATCTTTATAGTTCAGTGCTTTCGGGTCCATGCATCCTTTCAATTGTAATAGTTCCACTTTTCTGAAATCAATGGGCTGGCCTTCACTTTGCAAAGCTATATATCCTTCGCTTAGTAATTTTCCTTCCTGCCATATAGCCGGATCGTAATTGTTTACCACCCCTCCTGCCATACGCGGCTCACTATACTGCATAACCAACTCTCCATTGATTACATGTTTGATCAGCGAATCGCCCAATACAATTAACTCAGCACGCACCCACTGGTCGCCATCATACGTTTTGGAAGTTGAATTGATGCAGTGCCGTTCATCAGCCTTGCCGTTGTATGTGATGATGGTTCCCGGAGAACACATGTTACCGGTGGTTCTTGGTTTACCATCGCCGAGGCCACCGAGAAATTGCATTTCGATAGATATAGGCCAGTCTTGTTCTTTGGGCATCGTGCGCGGGTCTTGTGAATGAAACATTACACCGCTGTTACGTAATGTATAATCCGGTGCACCTTTTTGCAGATCGCCTACAAAACGATACTCAATCACCAGGTGATAATAAGAAAACGGCTGCTTGTAATACAGGTGTCCGAACTGATTATTGAAATCTCCGTACTGATCGTAGCGAACTTGTATAGCACCGTCTTTTACACGAAAGGTATTGCCGAAGTTTACACCTTCATCGTGGTGATGAATCTTTACCATCCAGTCGCGTATATCCTTACCGTTGAAAAGTTTGATCCACTCTTTTTGGGAAGCGGCAGTCTGCTTTTGTGCGTTGGCACTTGCAGATAATAGTAATAAGACGAGTGAAAGAAGTTTAAGAAGTCGGGTCATATTTAAAAATTATGCACAGGCAATATAAACATTGTATTGCTGATATTAATAAACAGAATTGAGGCATACGTTCCACAATTTAAATCAAAAACATTGGTATACGAGCTCAAAACGGATGGCACGGCAATTTATATATAGTTGGCAAGGGTAGAGTAGGTTAGGTTTACAGGCCCGGATGATGCTAGTCATACCGGGCCTGTTTTTATTTTAAGACCTTTTGAACTCTAAATCATTTCCCGCCAGAACGCGCAGATTGCCGCAGCGTTAATACGCTTGTTTTAACACCTCATAGAGATTTAAAGTATAGGGCATCGTTGACAGCATGGCCCAGGGCTGTATTGTTGAAGTATACATATGCTTCTTTCACTTGCCTGAATGCATGAATAGTCTTGTGTACTTCGGTTAGTGTGTCTTGATCGTAATCCGAGTAGTATAATCGGGGCAGGCCGTGGAAGCGATAGTATACCGTGCGGGCGGTCCGGTATATATCTTCCGGCAGGCCCGGATAGCTGATGTTGCAAAATACAACGCCCTGTTGCTTCAATGCTTTCAACACGTCACTTCGCCACCAGCTTGTATGCCTGAACTCCAATACATTTGTAAAATCAGGATGCAGCGTACCGAGTATACGCTCGAGGGTTTCTTCGCTGTACGGCATCCTGGGATGAAGCTGGAATAGTATACTTCCCAATTTATCAGAAAGGCCTTCGTATACAGTGTCATAAAAACGCTGCATTTCATCGGCTGCGTTATTGAATCGTTTATAGTGTGTGATAATGCGGGGTGCCTTCACTGCAAACCGAAAATCGCGCGGACTCCGGTCGTACCATCCTTTCAAATGTGTTACCTGTGGAAAGCGATAAAATGTAGTATTGAGTTCAACGGTGTTAAACTTCTCGCAGTAATATTCAAACCATTTGCGCGATGCTAACTTTTCGGGATAAAACATTCCTTTCCACTCCGGGTACGAAAAGCCCGAGCAGCCTGTCCAGCATTTCATGAGCCACCTGTGTTAAACACACAACCTAATCTGATGATTCGGGTTTGAATTTTAAAATCCGGTATGGCTCAACAGGTTTATTTATATTCTGCTGTGATGTACTTACATATACAGCACCGTCTGCGCCTACTGAAAACGAGTCGGGCCATTTAAAATCTTTACTGCGTGCCACAATCCGGCTTGTTTTACCATCGTATACCCGAATAGCATTTTCCTCGACAGACGCCATATATAGGTTGCCTTCTTTATCGAATATCATTCCGTCTGATGGCGGGAAATTGCCGAGGTTCTCTACTTCAACTTCCAGTTTGCCGGCATAAAATTCCGGGTATATTAATAACGATGTCTCCACACGGTAAAGACTTTTGCCAGTCAATGGCCGCCAGTATAAATATAGTCCGTCCGGGCTCAGTGCTATACCATCGGCATGAACCACCGGGTAGCCACCTTCTGCATCGGTATATTGTTGGCCATCTATAGTCAATACCAGGTTCTCTGATTTAGTAGAACTGCTGGCATCCAACAAGCGCCATGATTTACCAGAATCAAGATCAACCACTATAATAGCGCCTTCATTAGAATCAGTTATATACCCTATTTCGCGTTGTTCATCTATACGTATATCATTCAGGTAACTGTTGGGTTTAATTACCGGATCGTTAAATACAATCACATTTACAATGCGGTCGGTCTCCAGGTCGATTTGCACCAGTTTAGCACCGCCCTGCACTACACCGGTATAGCGGTCATCGCGTTTGGGATTGGCAGCATCGAGCACCCACAGGTAATCGTTGCGATCTACATATACCGACTGTACACATATAAAGTGTTCTTCAGGTTTTAAGCCGGGTGCCCAGGTATTCCAGTTTGCATCGGGATACGGTACGGCCGTTGTGGGGTTTGTCATATTTACTACCGATACAGAATGATCGGCA
>CAMLLI010000415.1 GCA_946480685.1 uncultured Flammeovirgaceae bacterium
CCTTTGATACCAATCTTCTTATCTCGCAGGAGGTATCCCAGAAAGGCAAGTCCATAGAAGAATACTTGCAGCGCCATGGTGAGTTGATAAAAAGGAATTCCGTAAAACGCGAGCCATACATTGGCTATAAATATAATGGACAAGAAGAACGGAGCGAGTGTCCAGCGCAGCACGCGATGTGAAATATACTGAAAACTCAGAATGCCATAGCGGAATGGATTAAGCAGGTAGGAGAGTTTGGACATCGCCTGAAAACCTCCTGCAGAAATACGCACTTTTCTTTTCCACTCTTCTTTTACAGAAGCAGACGCAGTCTCCATGGCAAAAGCATCGGGTTCATACGCAAAGCGATATCCTTTTGCTGTGATGCGCATTGAGAGATAAAAGTCTTCAATGATCATGTTCTCGGCAGGTTCTTCGAACAAATCGGTGCGTACCGAAAATAATTCACCGGCAGCACCTACGATGGAATATACCTCTGCATCTTTTTTCTTCAGGAACGATTCGTACTTCCAGTAAAGTCCTTCGCCTGATCCGGATGCGTTGTCTTTATCTTTACTCAAAATTCTTTTCTCACCGGCAACACCACCGATAGTCGGGTCCTGGTAATGTCTTACAATATATTTGATAGCTTCACGATTAAGATCAGTGTTGGCATCACAGAAAATAACGATCGGTGTTTTGACAGATTTCATCACCCTGTTGACGGCATGGATCTTACCTTTTCGTTCGAAGGAGTGAAATAGTTGGATGGCAGGATATTCTTTTACAATTTCAGGAGTCTGATCGGTGGAGCCATCGGTCACAAAAAAAATCTCCAGTTTATTTTTCGGATAGTCCAGTTCAAGTGTATTCTGAATTTTTGTGCGGATAATATCGGCTTCATTATAGGCAGCCACGAGTAGCGTTACAGCAGGCAATTGTTCGTCTGGCGTAGAACTTAAAACGTTTGTTCTTTTTCTGAGCTTTGACAAAATGTAAATAATTATGCCATATCCTACATAAGTATACCCGACAACCAATATACCGACCCAAAAGATTAGAGAAATGATACCAACCATTGTTTTTAATCAATTAAACCACGAAACTAAGAGTTACAATTAAAATTCAGAGTGGATAGAGATATTATTAATTTAATTATTTTTGTCCGTCTATAGTTGAAATATGCGTTTTTTACGCCAAATATTACTTTGTGTTTTACTGACCCAAGTCGGGCTAGCCTTTGCGCAGGTGCCTGTTACGTTGCCAGACAATGCTTCTGTTGATGAAGACGGTGCTCCCATTACCATTAATGTACTTGCCAACGACATTGATTTGCTCGGCCTTGATCCGGCTACATTAGATCTCGATCAATCGCAGGATGATATTCAATCTTCCGTTACGGTATCAGGTTGCACCTTTGTTGCCAACGGCTCGGGCGTAGTAACCTTTACACCGGCACCTAATTTTACAGGGGAGGTTCAAACGAACTACACGGTAAGAAATAATCTTGGTATATCTTCACTGCCTACGACTATAACCGTTAACGTCAATGCTGTTAATGATCCGCCGGTAGCAGCAAATGATCTGGCCAGCACCAATGAAGATACACCGGTATCTTTCAATATAGTTACGAACGACACAGATGACGAGTCGATCAACGCGGCAACTGTCGATCTGAACCCTTCACAAAACGGAATACAAAGCTCGAATGATCTTACAGGTGTCGGTGATTTTACCGTTGATAATGCAGGCTTAGTTACGTTCACACCCGATGCAAACTATAGTGGCTCTGCGTCTGTTCAGTACGTTGTGAACGATAACAATGGAGTAACTTCCAATGAAGCGACTATTACCGTTACCATTGCCTCTGTTAATGATCTGCCTGTAGCAAACAATGATGGTGCAGGAGTTACCACACCGGAAGAGACTCCAGTATCGCTGAACATTATTAATAACGATACAGACGCGGAAGGACCGGTTGTTCCATCGACCGTTGATTTGAACACAGCAACAGCAGGTATCGATGCCAGTCATACGAACACCGCAGGCTCGTGGGTTGTCAATACATCTACAGGCGTTGTTACCTATACACCGGCTGCCAATTACAACGGTACGGCTACTGTTACCTATACGGTGCAGGATAACAGCGGAGCTACTTCAAACCAGGCTACTATTTCCATTACCGTAACAGACTCGAACGATCTTCCTGTAGCGGGTAATGATAGCGGTCTTACAACACCGGAAGAGACGGCCCTCACGATTACCATTCTCACAAATGATTCTGATCCTGATGGAACAATCGCTGCGAATACAGTTGACCTTGATACCAGTACACCAACGATTGACAACACCTATTTAAAACCGGATGGTAACGGAACGTGGAGTGTAAACGCATCCGGAGTTGTTACCTATGCACCGAAGGCAGATTTCATTGGTCCTGTATCACTCACCTATACAGTACAGGATAACAGCGGAGGCACGTCCAACGTGGCTACCATATCGGTTAATGTTACGGCAGTAAATGATCCTCCGGTTGCGAATGGCGACAATGCAACTACAAATGAAGAGACACCTGTGTCGTTCAATGTAACAACGAACGATACAGATATAGATGGTACTATTGCTGCCAATACCGTAGACCTGGATGTAAATACTACAGGGATTCAAAATATATTTACTACGCCTTCCGGAGGGTGGAGTGTCAGTACTGCGGGTATTGTTACGTTTACCCCGGTAGCAAATTTCCAGGGCGCTGCAACGCTGCCATATACTGTAAATGACAATGGAGGCGCTACTTCCAACCAGGCCACTATATCGGTTACGATCGTTGATGTAAACGATGCTCCGACAGCAGGTAACGATGCAGCCACTACAAACGAAGATACACCTGTTACCATAACCGTGTTGACTAATGATACCGATGGTGATGGAACAATAGCTGCGAATACGGTTGACCTGAACACAGCATCCGGTGGTATACAGACATCCTATAGTGATGCCAGCGGTAGCTATTCCGTAAATACAACGGGCATCGTGAGTTTTACACCTGCCACTAATTTTAATGGCAGTGCTACGCATACATATACCGTTAATGACAATGACGGGGCTACTTCCAATGTCGCGACCATTACCATTGCGGTGAACGCAGTAAATGATGCACCGGTAGCAGTAAACGATGCGACCACCACCAGTGAAGAAACGTTAGTAACGATAAATGTACTCGGTAATGATACGGACGCTGATGGTAACGCAACGATCAATGCTACATCCGTAGATTTGAACACAGCAAACTCTGGTATACAGAACGCAATCACCGTGGACGGTGTTGGCGCATGGACGGTGAACACTTCCGGTGTTGTCTCGTTTACACCCGCTACAAATTATAACGGTACGGCTACACTGCAATACCAGGTTAACGACAACAGTGGTGCTACCTCTAACGCGGCAACGATAACCGTTATCATAAATGCAGCGAACGATGCTCCTATAGCCGTGAATGATGTAGTCACTACCAATGAAGATACACCGGTTACGAAAGATATAGTGAGTAATGATACAGATGCAGACGGTAACGCCACCATTGCCAAAGGCACCGTTGATCTTGATCCGGCAACGGCCGGCATTCAAACTTCTACCTCCGTAAGCGGAGGGACCATAACTGTAAATGCTTCCGGAGTGATTACGTATACCCCTACCGTTAACTTCTATGGAACGGCCACGGCAACCTATACTGTAAACGACAACACGGGTGCTACTTCCAATATAGGCACTATTACCATCACGGTTAATCCGTTGAACGATGCACCCATCGCCAACAACGATCTTACCAGTGCAGATGAAAATGAAACGATAACGTTCAATGTAGTAGCCAACGATATTGATATTGATGGAACGGTGAATCCGGCCACGGTTGATTTGAATATAGCCCAGGCAGGTATTCAAAATTCCGGACCCGGTACAGGTGGAACATTTTCGGTAAATGCTACCGGTGATGTGACGTATACACCTACACTGAACTTCAACGGAACGGCTATGATCCAGTACCGCGTAAACGATAATACCGGTACAGCATCCAACACAGGAACCTTTAGTATACTGGTTAACTCTGTGAACAGTTTGCCGGTGGCAGTGAATGATGCCATAACCATCAACGAAGATGCCACTACAACACTTTCTCTCGTGGCAAACGACAGTGATCCGGATGGAACCATCAACGCTGCTACGGTAGATTTGAATACATCATTAGCAGGTATTCAGAATTTATTTGCGCTGCCATCGCAAGGTGTGTTCTCGGTGAATGGTTCGGGGCTGCTTACCTTCGACCCGGCTGACAATTTTAATGGAACAGCTTCCATTACCTATACGGTTAATGATAACGTAGGTGCTACTTCAAATCAGGCAAGCGTTACGATAACGGTGAACGCAGTAAACGATCCTCCCGTTGCAAATAACGATATGGCTACTGCTTCAGACGGTGTAGCGGTACAGATCAACGTAGTGGCTAACGACACAGATATAGACGGAACTGTAAATGTGGCAACGGTGGATCTAGATGTAGCGGCATCCGGAATTCAAACAATCAAATCAGTTGAAAAGCAGGGCACCTGGACGGTGAATACATCCGGGATGGTTACGTTTACTTCGGTTGCCAACTTCAACAACACGGCTACGTTGCAGTATCGCGTGAACGACAACGGAGGGGCTACCTCAAATTCAGGAACAATCTCCGTAACGGTAACCGCTGTCAATGATCCGCCGGTAGCAAACAATGATGCAGGTACAGCCAATGAAGACAACGTATTGAATATAAATGTCATCGCGAATGATACCGATCCGGATGGAAGTATAAATGGATCAACGATCGATCTCAATCCTGCATCGCCCGGTATTCAGAATACCATTACCAATGCAGCCGGTACATTTACTGCCAGCGCAGCATCACCGGGTATTGTGATATATACTCCGGCATCAAACTTTACCGGTACAGCTACTGCAACCTATACGGTTAATGATAACGGAGGACTTACTTCCA
>CAMLLI010000416.1 GCA_946480685.1 uncultured Flammeovirgaceae bacterium
ATAGCCAGCACGTGCCCAGAACTCCGGCTCTTCCAGGAAGATTGCATCAATGCCTGCATCGATAACACGTTTGATAATCTTTTCCTTCATATAGGCAATGAAGTTGGTGGAAGGCACTATATAGGGTACCAGGCGTCCGTGCCACAGCGTGTCTCCTTTTTGTGTTACCTGTCCTTCATCCAGGTGCCACTTTCCATCCCAGCCCCCGGTAAAATAATCCTGGTACTCTCCCCATGCTATACCGGTCATAAAATGTGTAGTATATCCTTTGTCGCGCCAGCCCTGCACGCGTTCTTCAAAAGACATACTTCCTTTACCATGATGATCTTTCACACTATACACGATAGCAACATCAGCCCGTACATCCGTTACCGGCTTCCAGGGGTTGGAAGTTTGAAATGTAGTTTTCTCCTGCGCCTGCGTTTTTGATTTCTTGTTCTTTTGCTGAGACTGTGAATATCCTTCGAATGAAAGTGCCAGCAGAAGGGAAAGTATAATCGTTTTTTGCATGAATACTTTTTCGTTAGAAAATAAAAAACACCTTCCTTCAAAGAGGGTGTGGTCCGTACAACGGCATGGCTACTAGCCGATAGTATGTCCCATCCCCCTCTCTGAAAAAGGCGAAGGTTAAAGCCACCTCCTTGCGGAGATGACTCCAAACCTAACCTATATTTTATGGAATCAGCAGTTGCAAAGGTTCATTGTAATTCCATCTTCTTGTTCCACTGCCTTTGGGTGTATCGTAGTTGATACGTGCCGCTGCGCGGATGAAGACAACTCTTCCGGATGGTATAGTACCGGTTGACTCGATGGTAACAGTCTGTCCTAACAATGCATTGAATGCAGAACCGGTATACTCAATTTTATTCGACCAGCGTTCATCGCGCGCACGGTATCCTACCGAAGAGGAATAGCTGACGAACAATTGAATATCGGTAACATTCAGGAAGCTGTTGCTATAGCTGCCCATCGGTTCAATCTTGTTACGAAAATCTTCCTCGGATACAGCACGTGTAACACGCACCTTCGCTCTCACTTTACCATTGATTACTTCAGGCTCTTCCACCCACTCTACTTTGAGGAACGGCTGCACTTCGAATTTTACTTTTGTAACTCCGCTGATGTTTACGATCTGCGATTCATCTGCGAGTGGAACACCACGCTCGTCTTCGCGCATGAGCGGAATGAACGGTCCGTCAACACGAATGTGATAGGTACCCTTGAATAATTTCGTATTCTGAAATGTGCCATCGGGCATACAAAAGAAGTCGGGGTTAGGAGTAGCATTTTCGCCCCAGCTGTCTTCTGTCAAACGCACGCGTATACCTTCACTTCCCTGGTCGGTCAGTACAGGCTCGCCGGTTTCTACATCCACCACTTCACCCTGCAGGGTTTCAGCTGGCACCTCCTTATTGTCTATTTCAAACAGACTGCAGGAAGCGAGAGAAAACAGGGCGATCGATAGTATATATGATATCTTCTTCATCTTCTGTAATTCTTGTTTATCAATAACTCGTTATTCATTATCGGTTCGGTTGCTGATCGATTACCGCACTCTTCGATACTTCACCGCCCGGTATACCAAAGTAGTAATCCACTATATTATACTCGAACGTTTTGAGACTTACCCATTGGAAGCGCGCATCAAAGAAGTACTTTCCGATTTGTGTAGAGAAGAACGGATACAGACCGCGGAAGCGATAGCGTGCGTTGTTACTGAAAGCATCCTTGGGTCTGTATTCACCCCAGAAGCCATCACGCTCTTCGTAGTGTTGTACTCTCCACCTGCGCAGATCCCACTTGGTCTTATGTTCCAGCGCGAGTTCTTTACGGCGTTCTTTACGAACGATGTTGCGTCCTCCTATATCTGCTGTAATACTTCCTGCCAGCAACGATGCGCCTGCGCGTTCACGGATTTCATTTACCGCAGACGTTGCTACCTGCAACAGGTCTGATCCATCCGGAGAACCTTCACCTGCCAATCGAAGTTCTACTGCTGCCTCTGCTGCATTCAATAATACTTCTGCATAGCGCATGATTATAAAAGGCTGTGCAGATTTACCTTCGCCTGCTTCGAAAGACGGATCCGGATTCAACCACTTGCGACCATATAGTCCCGTGAGACAACCTTCACCATTATCATAGAAGGGTCCGTTGGCACCAGCGGCTGTTATATTCTGTCCTTCGTAGGATACAAGCTCTTGTCCGTTTCCTTCGCGCGGGCTGAGGAAAAGTGTTTTTGATCCCTGTGTATAGGCCGGAAGATTCTGATAACGTGTCTCAGCGCTTGCATAGCTATAATTGTTGAAGAGCGGACTAACCGGTGCTGGTCCTGTAAATACACCGGCACGAATTTCAATTTCTTTTCCTTTGAATACATCGCCCGGGAAGATCACATACGCCCGAAGACGTGGCTCTGCGTTGGCAAAGAAATCCATCGGTGAATCATACATCAAATATGTTCCATCGGTGTTCGAAGCACCGTTGGTAACTTTGATCGTACCATCAGAGTAACGATCGAAACCTTCGAACAACTCAAGGAAGTCGAGTGTAGGACATGTACCGGATGCGAGTGGCGCCTTGAATATAAAGGGTGCGCTATAGGCATCGTAACCGTGTGTAAAGGTAGGATAGCCATACTCTCTCACATATATATTTTCAGGACTCGTCAAGTCGCTGAACATATCTACCATATTCTGGTATTGTGCATCTGCATCACCGGAAGCCCATCTTTTTTTATAGAGAGAATAACGGCCGCTGGTTATTACTTCACGTGCTGCTGTGTATGCTTCTCTGAAATATTTTCTCGAAGCCGCTGCTGCTGATTCGGCTGCAAATCCCATTACACGTACACCAGTCTTCTGTCCTAAACCGGTAAGTCTTCCGGTAACTGTCTCATTGTACTTCGCAACACTTCCGGCATATAGCATCGCTTCCGACTTGAATGACAGTGCTACATATTTGTTGGCGTATCCTCTTTCCGGACTCGTTGGTTGCAGTAAAGATATAGCCTGATCGTAGTCTGCAAGTACCTGGTTCCAGGTGTCTTCTTCCGAAGAGCGCGGCACTTCAAGCTCGTCCTGGTCGCCCGGGTAACGAATAACTTTTGTTACCAGCGGTACACCACCGAAACGTTTTGCCATAGAATAGAATACCGTGGCCCGCACAAAGTATGCTTCGCCTAAATAGTGATTGTACGTAACCTCCGGAAAATTACTCTGGTACTCCGGCAATGTCTCAATCAGGTAGTTGGCATCGCGCAGCAATACAAATGCCTCTGTCCAATAAGGTGTTCTTTCGCCTGTAAAGGCTGAGCAGATTCCATCGCGGTTCAGCGCTTCCCCTGTCCCTTCTATACCCATGGCACCCAGCCATGCGTTGTACTCAAAGCCCCACTGTGCCATGTACTTGAAATCCTCGAACGGCATTCGGCTATACATCCGGGCCATATATACTTTGATACCGGACTCGTTGGTAAAAAGAGTCTCATCGCCAACAACGTTGGGCGGTGGTATATCAAGGTCTGCACAGCCGGAGAAAGTGAATAAGCCGATCAGGAATACTATATATATCCTTTTCATATTTGCTTCAGTTTATAACTCGTTATTTTCTCAGTATATATTTTAGAATTTGGCAGAAACGCCCACCGTATACGTTTTGTTAAGCGGATACAATCTTCCGAGTTCATCGTCTGAATGTTCCGGATCAACAAACTTCACACCTGTAATCGTGAACATGTTGTACGCATTGGCAAACACGCGCAGATTCATGGCAGAAAGTAATCTCGTTTTCTTCGGCAATGTATAGCCGAGCTCGATGCTCTTTAAGCGCAGGTATGTTGTGCTCACGCGGTTGAAGTCTGAATTCTCGCGCGGATATCTTCCGGTATAGCCATAGTAGCCGCTCGCCCACTGGGTTTCCGGGTTGTACGGATCTGCCAGCGGATCTACCGGATGCCAACGGTCGGTATACTGCTCCAGTGTACCACCTCCGTTAGTTCCCCATATAGCATAGAGTGGTTCTTTATATTGCATGGAGCCCATCGCAGTTCCCTGGAAGAGGAAGTTCAGATCAAAGTTTTTGTACTGGCAGTCGTACGACAAACTGAAGTTGAGCCATGGTGTCTGATCGTAAGCGTATGGGTGTTCATCCTGAGCGTTGATCTCGCCATCACCATTCCAGTCTTCATATTTGTAATCCCCCGGAAGTATATCACGATCTTTATATATAGGGTAAGACCAGATGTCTTCCCAGCTCGTATAGCGTCCGTCAGATTCATATCCGAATTGTACACCCTGATAGCGGTTGTTCAGGTTGTCGTTACGCCAGCGATCGTAAGAGTTACCCCATGGTCCTTTTTCTACGGCCGTCAAATGTTCGCGTCTGGTAATTGTCCCAATGGCTTTTACAGTATAGGACAGCTCACCGATGCGGTTACGATGCGAGAGCTCGAGGTCGATACCAAATTGACGATCGCTGTTCACGTTTTCTCTCGGAGCACCGGTACCAACAACAGTCGGTACATCGCCTGTACGATTTGCGAAAAGTCCATCTCTTCTGCGATCGAAGTAATCAAGTGAAAAACCGAAGAGACCATTCCATCCCTGGAAGTCTACGCCCACATCGAAGGTGCGCGCTTCCCACCAGGTAATTTGCTCGTTCGGTACAATCAACGATACACCATTTACAAACTCACCACCGAACATATAGCCGGGTGCATAATTATTATAGTAACCGTTCTCTGCATTTTCTCCGGTTGCCGGGTATAGATAGCCGGGATACCAGTCATACTTCAACGCATCGTCATCTGCCGTTACACCGTAGCTTGCACGGAATTTCAACTGATCAACAAATGACAACGCATCTGTATTTCTGAAGAACGATTCTTCCGATACACGCCAGCCGATGGAACCTGAAGGGAAGAAACCCCACTGGTTGTCTTTCACAAATTTGGAAGAGCCATCGTAGCGGAACTGAAACTCGGCTATATATCGATCTGCAAATGTA
>CAMLLI010000417.1 GCA_946480685.1 uncultured Flammeovirgaceae bacterium
CGTGCATCGGTATAGTAGTCGGTGTTGTTTATACCAAGTGCGCCTTTCTCGTTCCCGTCACGCATCAATACGCCATCCACTATATATAGCGGCTGTGCATTGTAATTCAGTGAATTTAAACCACGCACCTGTATGGTAACAGCACTCGTAGCACCACCTGGAGCGGTGCGTATTCTTACACCGGGAGCTTTGCCATACATGGCTGATACTACATTGGTATTTCCGGCTTGTGTAATCTGAGACGAGTTGATCGTGCTCACCGAATAGCCCAGCGCCTTTTGATTTTTACTAATGCCCAATGCGGTAATAACGACTTCCGAAAGCTGCGAAAGGTTTTCCGTCAGTACAACATCTACATGTTTTTCACCGGTATAGGAAACTTCCTTCACCATATACCCGATATGTGAAAATACAAGTATATTCTGACCGTCCTGAGGGAAGCTGATGGAGTAATTGCCATCTATATCTGTCAACGTGCCGACACCTTCTTCTTTCAAAAATATACTCGCGCCCATAATACCCTCACCAAACTGGTTTGTTACGCGTCCGGCTATAGTAAGCGTAGCTTTTGCTGCAGTTGCCGGGCGCTCGCGTTTTGGATATATAACATAAATGGCTTGATCTATACCCTCTACCCGTTTATACTCCAGGTTGTGGGGAGCCAGTATTTCGGTGAGGTATACTTCCAGCGGTTTACTTTCATTTGCAGTATAGGAGACAAATTTATTCTCCAGAAAGTCTTTCTGATAGGCAAAGCTTACGTGATTGCGTTCTTCAAGTTTACGCAATACATCGGCTAGCGGAATTGGTTTTTCAATGGAACGATTCAGGAAAGACTTTTTTGCAGCGGATTTGTTTTTTATAGCTGCGTCCTGTGCATAGATATAGCCAACCATGCTGAAGCATGCGATAAAAGCAAAATACGCTTTCATCACTTTTTGTGGTTGGCGGCTCATAGGATAAAGGTTTACCTATAGGATTTGGCGACTGGATAGAGAAAACCTATTCCACCAAAGGTAATCAATCCTGATGATTGGGGCTTATAACGATCTGCTTTTTATTTTGCTCGATTTGAACATCTAATATTTCGCCAAGTACCTGCAAGAGAACATCTACACTTTTACGGGATATCTTCGCTGTTACGCGCTTGTCCATCAATGCAGATTCCGTTACATGTACCTCTACTCCGAAGTTATCTTCAATATCCTGAATAATTCCGGAGAGTGGAGTATCATTATAGATGAAGAGATTATTTTTCCACGCCAGTGTACGCTCTGCTTTTGTATCGCGCGTAAGCGTTACAGCGCGTGTGTCGCTGAACGTTGCAAGATCGCCAGGCTGTAGTATCATGTTTTCGCTCGCGGTTTGCAACGCTATCTTTCCGGATTGCAGATATACCGATGCATTTCCTTGGCGTGTATTCACGTTGAATTCTGTACCGAGTACCTGCACCGAAAAATTTTCAGCTGCCTCTACAATAAACTCTTTATCGTCATGCGTGTGTACTACATCAAAGAATGCTTCTCCTGTAAGCGACACTTTTCGTTTCGATCCTGTCCAATCGTTTTTATATACCAGCTGTGAATTAGCGTTTAGCGTAACGCGCGATCCATCGGGAAGTATAAATTCTTTTATTTCACCGAAAGCAGTTTTATAGGCTACGTCAGGTTGTTGTGCAGGCCATAAAACATATATAGCAGCCAGCACAGCTATCGCAATCATAGCGGCTGCGAGACCTTTGTAATTCCGTGTGCTCCGTGTTTGTTGCACCGGTTGCTGTTCTGCATTTTCTCGTATTTTCTCCCACACATCCAGGAAAGCAGTAGTTACCTCGTTGTCTGTGCGCAAGCCAGCGAGTTTAACGAGATGTATAGCCTTGTGAATATCTTCTTCCCGGTGAGGGTTGTTTTCAAGCCATCGGCTCCAGAATTGAATAGTCTCATCGTCCGGGCTCAACACCCATCGCCTAAAACTATCGTCTAATGCAAGATCCTCGGCAGAATAATTACTATAACGCATCTAAATAAATCTATCGATCCCTTAAATTTAACAATGATAATTGTATATCCATACAGGAATGGAACATACTCCAAGTTATTCTGCTCTATACTCTGGAATCTCTTAAACGACTATCTTCCGGAAATCTACTCTTAACAACCGCAGAAAAAAGAATAAAAAAATTTTTCCATGTCGCATGTCCCATTAAAATGATTTACTGTCAATATTTGAACTGTCAAATCAATTTAACCCGGTTCTGTCATGCGAACGCTTTACTTCATACAGACTTTCCTGTGTGTAATTTTATTCTCAATACAGGTAACTGCACAAAGCACGGTGCAGTCTTACCAGAATGCAAATCTCCCGGCAGATGATCGTGTGCGCGATCTGCTGAAACAACTTACGCTCGAAGAGAAAATTCATCTGTTCGGTTTTAACAGCAAAGGTGTGCCGCGCCTCGGTATACCGGTATATAACTGGTGGAATGAAGGCTTGCACGGTGTAGCGCGCGCGGGGGAAGCAACCGTTTTTCCGCAGGCTATTGCACTGGCAGCAACGTTTAACGATGACCTGCAACATTCCATCGCCGATGTTATCTCTACCGAAGCACGCGCCAAGTATAACCTGGCCGTGAAGCAGGACCGGAGAATACAGTATATGGGACTCACGTTCTGGTCACCGAACATCAATATATTTCGCGACCCGCGCTGGGGCCGCGGACAGGAAACATATGGCGAAGATCCGTATCTCACAGCACGTATGGGTAAAGCCTTTGTGAAAGGCTTGCAGGGAAACGATCCGCACTATCTGAAAACATCAGCATGCGCCAAGCACTTTGCTGTGCACAGTGGCCCGGAAGCAAACCGCCATACCTTTAATGCAATTGTGGATGAGAAAGATCTGCGCGAAACATACCTATACGCTTTTCATGAACTGGTAGGTGCTGGTGTTGAATCGGTGATGTGCGGCTATAACCGCGTGAATGATGAGCCTTGCTGCACGGGCAATACTTTATTGCATAAAATACTTCGTGAGGAATGGGGATTCAAAGGCCACGTAGTAACCGACTGCTGGGCACTGGAAGATATATGGCTGCGTCATAAAGTTATGCCGGATGCCGTGCATGTAGCTGCAGCGGCTGTCAAAGCCGGTGTGAATCTCGATTGCTCCAACATGCTGCAGGATGATCTGATGAAAGCTGTTCAACAAAATCTGATCACCGAGAAAGAAATTGATGAAGCACTCGCGCCTTCACTTCGCACACAATTTAAACTTGGCTTCTACGACAAACCCGAAAATGTACCCTTCTCGTCTTTAGGACAAGAGAGTATACGCAGCGCTGCCAACGTTAACTTTGCACGTAAGGCTGCACAGCAAAGTATGGTGCTTCTGAAGAATGACAAAAATATACTTCCGCTGAAATCAGAATCGTATGGAAGTATATTAGTAGCCGGGGCCAATGCGGCATCGCTCGATGCATTGCTTGGAAATTATCACGGTGTATCTTCTGATATAGTCACGTTCGTGGAAGGCATTACGAAAGCTGCAGGTCCGGCTACCGTGGTGCAATACGACTTGGGCTGTAACGATGTTGACTCCGTACACTTCGGAGGTCTGTGGGCATCCGAGAACAGTGATGTTACGATTGCGGTAGTTGGACTCACCCCGGTGTTAGAAGGTGAAGAAGGCGATGCGTTTCTTGCAGCACATGGTGGTGATAAAGCCGACTTAAATATACCGGCCAGTCATATAGCGTATCTCAAAGCTTTACGCAAGAAACATAAGAAGCCTATCATTGCTGTAGTAACTGCAGGAAGTGCTATAAATGTAGCAGCGATTGAGCCGTATGCTGACGCTGTTATTCTAGCATGGTATCCCGGAGAACAAGGCGGAAACGCTTTGGCAGATATACTCTTCGGAAAAGTTTCTCC
This sequence comes from uncultured Flammeovirgaceae bacterium, assembly GCA_946480685.1. The sequence goes on from CAMLLI010000417.1 coordinate 3,930, forward strand.
TTCCGGAAGATTACCGGTAACATTCTACAAATCCTTTAACGATCTGCCGGCATACGACAGCTATGCTACCAAAGGAAGAACGTATCGTTACTTTACAGGTGATGTACAATATCCGTTTGGTTTCGGATTAAGCTATACCCAATTCGCCTATACCTGGAAAGAAAAGCCGCGCGATTCATACAAAGCTAAAGATATAGTTTCGGTAACCGTGCAGGTAAAAAATACAGGCGCGTACGATGGGGACGAAGTTGTTCAAGCCTATATCAAATACCCTTCCGGTGAGCGTGCTCCGCTGAAAGAGCTGAAACAATTCAGTCGCGTGCATGTAGCCAAAGGTTCCCAACAGGACGTGACATTGACGATCCCGATTGCTGATTTACAAAAGTGGAATCTGAAGAAAAGCGCATGGGAAGTTGCGCCGGGCAAGTATACCATTTACCTTGGAAGCAATTCTCTTGATGAGCGTATACAACATCAATTTGTTGTAAAAAAATAGTGTATCTTTAATAATTCTTCTGAATTTTCATCAGGCTTTTATCGTTTGTATATTGACGATAAGCCTGATGAAGAGAATAGCAATTATTAATTTTCGATATGGTTACAAAAGAAGAACTTAAAAAAGAAGTAGATAAACTACCGGATAGCCTGTTAGATGAAGTATATATTTTGCTTAAGAATATGCTTCGTCAAAAAAAGTCTAATCAAGAAAGTATGTACGAAGGCTGGGATGCCTGGAGAAAAAACCTGGAGCAGTTTAGCAGTGATTTCATGAATAGCCGTAATCAATCATCTCAACAATCCCGCGAATCCTTCGATTAATGAATTACCTTCTAGACACGAATATCTGTATCTATATCATCAAGAAAAATCCACAATCCGTTTTCAACAGACTTCTTGAAATTCCCCCACATCAATTATCTGTATCGCTATATCAGTAGCAGAACTCGAGTATGGAGTACGCAAAAGTTCTCAACCTGAAAAGAACCAACTCGCACTTAAAAACTTCCTAAAGCCTCTTTCCGTGCTAAGCTTCGACTTCAACGCCACTATCGAATATGGAATGAT
>CAMLLI010000418.1 GCA_946480685.1 uncultured Flammeovirgaceae bacterium
TAAGCCGACTGCACCGCAGTACGTTACATTGGACAATTTTGTAAACGACTGTCCTGAATTAGTTGATCGCGATAACCCATTACCATAGAGCGCTACCCACAAATGTCCTTCCTTACCAGGAGTTGTACGGAGTACTTTGGATCCATTGCTTCCCGGTGCACCGGTTGCTGCGAATGATGAACCACCATTGGTACTGATATATACCGATCCGCTTCCCGGATCGTACGCATAAAACTTATTTGAATTTACAGGGTCAGCAACAGGACGTGCTTCATTTATACTTAATCCGCTTACAGAAGTCCATGAAGTGCCGCGGTTGGTTGATCGATAGGTTGTAGTTGAAGTCTCGGGGCAATGTAAGAATGTGTTTCCATCGGCAGATATAGCGACTTTACCTTTGTTACCATTCTTGGTACACTCGGTCCACGATCCACCCATGTTGGTAGAGTAGTACATATTGTTACCAACGCGCAGGAGTACATTTGTATTCTGTGCTGCACAGGCAAGGCCGGTAGTTGTACCGGTGCTCGGTGTATGGGCAGGTGTATATTGTGTTACGTTGGTATGTCTGAACCCATCATAGTCACCTATAACTGAAACCAGCGGACCATTATTCGGTATACTTACTATATCCAACGGCACCGTCTCTTCCAATCCCTGCACACGGAATTTCCATACACAAGGCGTAGCATCGATATCGTCTGTAGAAAATATACCGTTACCGGATGTTACCCATACTTTTTTAGTATTGTAAGGATCGAACTCCACAGAGCCGGCCCAGTGAATAGCATGTCCGGTTATCCATGACATACCGTTTGTATCGAGACTGAATCCGCGCGCGATCACGTCTGTCCAGCTTGCACCGCCATTGGTACTTATAAATATTCTGTCACCATACGGGCCGCCTTGCGGAAGATATGTATTGATCGTTGATGCAACCAGGCGGTTTGCATTGTTAGGATCAACCGATATACCTCCGAATGCACGATTTATACCCGATGGAGACACGTTGGTCCATGCACCGGTAATTGTGTTATACTTCCAGATTTGTCCGTCATCCATCGGCTCCGGAACCGCCCAGTGTCCATGAGGTCCTGCGCCATTTCCATACGTGATATATAGGTTACCATCGCTGGCCAATGTAGCACGGTGCGGCATATAGGCTGTGGGTGCACCGCTTACTGCTGAAAATGTAGTTCCGCCATCAGTACTGCGGTATAGGTTGGTACTGCCGGAACGCGATACGCCTACATATATAGTCTTGGTTGCTGTACCGGTTGTGCTGCTGGATTTATCCATCACTACAAAGCTGATCCCGTTTTCGTTGGGTGTAGTCGTTACATCCAGGGATGCTACGCGACTCCAGCTTACACCGGCATTGGTACTTTTGAACAATCCGTTCCAGCGGGTACCACAAAAGAGTATATTTCCGTTGTTCGGATCCACCACCAGCTTTTCGCCGGTTTGTCGGCCCATGCCATTGCCGTGCGCCTTGAACTGTGACGTAACATCGGTAATGGAAAATGTTTTACCGTAATCGGTAGAACGAAGTATAGCAGTTTTACCGTTGTCGAAATACGATATACCGGCAAGTATATATAGCTTGGCGGGCGCCTGCGGATCGATCGCCAGCGACTCTACTCCCAGGTAGCCTCTTTCATTTTCAGCAGCCCAGTCGAGTAAAGGTATCCACTTGTTCGCGGCCGCATCCCAGCGGTACGCTCCGCCAACATCCGTTCGTGCATACATCAGGTTCTGCTGATTTTTACTCGTTACTACGGCCGATACAAAGCCTCCACCACCAATAGCAACGTTACCCCAATTGTACGTTGACTGAGCTTTCAGTTTTGTGGTTGAAATGCCTGCGAGCAACAGGCCAATCATCATCATGTACAGCCATCGTTCTCCTCCCCACGGAAAGATTCGAAGCCTGCCGGGTTCTGTTGTAGAATAACTCTTCATAAGGTTTACTGGTTAATTTTTGAGATTGTTTGGCGATTCGAAATCGTTTGATCGATCCACTAAATCGTTTGCGTAAACCTAAACAGAATCACCTGCCACCACCGTATCCAAAAGTTAATATATAGGGTACAAGATGTTTATGAAGGGTATAAAACGTATTCATTTGGTATACAAATGATGCCCATACCGCGCTTGCCGAAAAGATTTGAGGTAAGAAACTCAATTGTATGATTGATGTGGAGCAGATTTACCTGAGTGACAAGGCAACCCCACAAAATAAAAATCACTACGTACGTGTTCTCACTTCAGTCGAACAAAAAACACGTGGTCAGGCCAAAGATATTTTTGCTTGCCGTACCCACCCGTGGCCGGGTGCGATGAATATATAGTTATACTCTTATACGGTTCGACATCCAAAACTACCCCACAATGTCCGTAAGGCTTACCTAAATATGTATTCCAGAATTGCACTAAATCTCCGGGCTGAACAGCTTCAGGTTTAACGTGCGCACCTTTATGTGCATCGACTAATGACGTGTGAACGCCTTTAATAACGGGCGACTCATGGTGCAACAGCGCTGCTATATCTTCATCGGTAATAATTCTGATCGTATTTGCTTCGGAAGTTGTTAACGGAGTAAACGCTTCAATCACGTTGATCACAAATTCAGTGCATACCACCTGCTTGTAATCCGGGGCCAATGCATTGCCTTTGGCCTCTATAAATCTGACGATCTGTTTATTGCGTTCCGGTATATTCTCCACATCGGCCACTTCATCAGCGTTCAGAATCCATATCGGTTGAGTCAGGATCCAGTAGCAGGCAAAATATAGCCCCGCCCCTGCCAACAGCGCTGCTCCTGTAAAGATCAACCAGCGTTTCATCATGACAATCCGATTCGTTCTCTCTATACAGGTTGACTATATATTATTTGATTATCGTAAACTCCACGCGCCTGTTCAGCTTGCGGGTGTCTTCGGTAGCATTGCTGGCAACGGGTTTGGTGCCGCCCAATCCTTTACCGGTAATACGATCAGCTGCTATACCTTTACTTACCAGGTAATTCTTGATAGTCTCTACACGTTTCTCCGACAGCTCTTTATTCAACGCAGGGTTTCCCACGTTATCTGTATGTCCTGTTATTTCAATCTTGATAGCCGGGTTATCGTTCAGAACTTTTACAAGCCGCTCAATCTCAGGGTAACTTTCCGGAAGCAAGTCAGCTTTGCTTCGCACAAAGAACACGTTGTTCAGTGTAACCGTTTTACCAACTTCCAGCGGGGTAAGGTATAGATCGCGTTGCACTTCCTGGTATACTTTTACTTCACTCAAATCGAGGTTACTGCTCTCGGATAAAAACTGTTCCTTCTCGGCCAGGAAACCATATGCTTTGCTGTAGGGCAATACCATTTTATAGCTTCCGTCTGCAGGATTAGACTCGGCACTCCCTATATCTTTACCATTCGTTAAATCATGATAGGTAATGGTGGCGCCTATCGGCTGATTTGTTGCCTTGTTATATACTTTGCCCTGCACGATCACCACAGGCTCCGGCTGTGCTTCCTTTACCACGCGTATACTATAAATATCAGCACCGCCTTGACTCTTATCATTCGAAACGATATAGGCTATATCTCCGGAGGCAGGCACGCTATAGTATGCATCCCAATTCATGGTGTTAACGGACGGCCCGAGGTTCTGCGGCTCTGACCAGTTCTTCCACGAGTCGTCCAGTCTTCTCGTAACAAATATATCGTTACTGCCATACCCCGGCTTGCCATTGGTTGAATAGTATAGTGTCTTACCATCGGCTGCAATGGTCGGTGTTATATCTTTACCATAGGTATTGAGAACAGAGCCCATGTTTTCAGGAGCTGTCCACGTACCGTCAGACTGAAGGAACGATACATATAGATCGGTACTACCGTATGTAATGTCACGTTCGATGGAAGAGATCAATACCTGCTGATCAGGCGAAAGTGCAAATGAGACTTCGGTAGAGTAATTATAAAAATTATCGATCACGAGTTTTTCCGGAAGACTCCACCCGGTGCGGGTACGATGTGTCATCGACAGACCTTCGTATTTGTTTATCGTTCCGTTGCTGTTCACGTAATCGCCATTGATAAGAAGGGAGTTATTATCGGGCATTGCATTCACGACAAAATCCGCTTCGCGTGTATTTAACGGAGCGCCTATATTTTTGCGTGCACTCCATGTACCATCGGCTTTGCGTGTGGTATACCATATATCAGAGCTTTCTGTTCCGCCTGCATTAGACGGATCATTTTCTACCGCATAGTATAGCGTCTTTCCATCGGCACTGATGATCGGCATGATGTCATCGTCTTTTGTATTAACAGCCGGTCCTAAATTGTCTTTTGTATAATTGACAGAAGCATTCGGAACAAGATTTAGTTTGAAATTCTGTTTAACAAGAATATAGTCTGCTTCAATTACTCCCTGATCATACAAGGCATAACCAACAAAATTTCCCCAGAAGCGTACGTTGGGAAGTGTGAACATCTTCTGACCATTAAAGTAAAAATTGGTAACACCACTTTTCTTTTCTACAGCCAATGTATTTCCTGCCGGTGATGGTGCAACTACAGGCGATTCATTCTGATAGTATACATAATCGGTTTTCTCACTGCTGTTCTCACAAAATATAAGACGACCGTCCGGAGCAATGAGATAGTAATACCATTTATTGTTTTTTGTTTTACGCGTATCGGCAAAATATAGTCCGTATGTAATGTTATTGCCCGCGTTCTTTTTGATATGCGTTTCGATGTAGAAATCTTTATCAGGATCTACCGGGTAATCGTGACTCACAAAGGCGTTTTCATTGCTTTTATTATCGAGCACGAGTTTACCATTGGCCATATATATTTTCCGCGCAGTGTTATCCTCGAGTCCCCAGAGGTTAGCATTGTTATTAAAATCTTCGCGTACCAGTTCCTGCTGTGCTTGAACAGGTATAATTATACCGATACAGACAATGAAGAGTAAAAGGCGGAGC
>CAMLLI010000419.1 GCA_946480685.1 uncultured Flammeovirgaceae bacterium
GTAAGGATACAACGATGGTTGAGTCAATTATATCGAACGTATCCATCGGTGCAGCGGAAGATCCGTTTGCAGGAGCGCAGTCACAACCACACTTGGGAAAAGTTACCGTTGCCTTTGTGGATTTTGCAAAGCGTGATGGTCGTTCCTCGAAAGAATATCTCGGCAAGATTCGTGAAGCTGTGAAAGGTATAAAAGGTGCAGAAGTTTCTGTTGACCAGGAGCAGGGCGGACCTCCAACCGGTAAACCGGTTAACATCGAGATTGCTGCAGATAACTTTGACTTACTGGTATCGACAGCAGATCGCGTGAAGCGTTACCTTGACTCAGCACAAGTGCCGGGTGTTGAAGAATTGAAATCCGATTTTCAAAGCGACAAACCTGAGATCGTCATCAAGATCGATCGTGAAAAAGCAAATCGCGAAGGTATATCTACCGGTCAGATTGGTGGTACACTGAACACCGCTATATATGGTGAAGAAGTGTCTCGCTTCCGCGATGAGAACGATGACTATCCGATCGAACTTCGTATCAAGGAAGATCAGCGCAACGATATCAATACACTCATGAACCTTCCGATCACGTATCGCGATATGGCTTCAGGTGGAGCCGTTCGTCAGGTGCCGCTGTCTTCGTTTGCTACCATTGAATATTCCAACAGTTATGCGGGTATCAAGCGTATTGATCAGAAGCGTGTGATTACTTTGTCGTCCAACGTACTGAGTGATTACAACGAGAACGAAGTTGTGGCTGATATACAGAACCGTCTCAAGTCAATTTCAATACCGGATGAAGTAACGGTAAAGATGACCGGTGCACAGGAAGATCAGGCAGAGACCTCCGCGTTCCTCGGTGTAGCAGCGCTCGTAGCCCTCGGGTTGATCTTTATGATTCTCGTTATACAATTCAACTCGGTAGGTAAACCGCTTATCATTCTTACTGAAATCCTTTTCAGCGTGATTGGTGTATTGCTTGGTTTCTCTTTGTTCCGAATGGAAATATCCATTGTAATGTCAGGTGTAGGTATCATGGCATTGGCGGGTATCGTTGTACGCAACGGTATATTGCTGGTAGAATTCACCGACCTGCTTATATCGCAAGGCGTGGAATTGAAAGAGGCAGTGATCGAAGCTGCAAAAACACGTATGACACCGGTGTTACTGACAGCGATGGCTGCAACATTAGGACTTATACCACTAGCCGTAGGGTTGAACATCGACTTCGTTACGTTGTTCACAGAGTTTAACCCGCATATATTCTTCGGTGGTGATAACGTTGCATTCTGGGGACCACTGTCGTGGACAATGATCTTCGGTTTGATCTTCGGTACATTCCTCACACTGTTCCTGGTGCCGGTAATGTATCTGATCATGGCGAGACTGAGAGCACGTGTATATAAAACCAAGAAAGCAGAAGCACATGGCGATCAAAATGAAGAAGCCGTGGTTGCTATATAAATAGCAGGGGAGGCTTAGTCGTTAACTGCATACGGTACAGGTTTGGTTTGATTTTTAGGATGCCGTTAACGACTAACTTTCCGTAAGCACAGAAACTAATTTTAAGAGAAAGTCGTCTTTACACAGAGACGACTTTTTTCTTTATGAAACCTCGTATGATGACTTTGATTTTCTTTACGTTACTTTTCCTGGTAATAGATTATTATGTTTTTCAGGCAGTAAAAACGGTAACGGATGATTGGACTCCGCTCTTGAAAAATATAGCACGCATTTCATTTTGGGTTCCTACGGTAGCAAGCTTTGGCGCTTTATTCTGGTGGACATTTGGTGATCCCTATGGCGTAAGTGCTACAACCCGGAACTGGATTATTACCGGACTTATAGCAACGTACTTCTCAAAAATATTTGCCGTAGTCTTTTTGTTCATCGATGATCTTTACCGCGGGTTCAAATGGGCGGTAAGCTTTTTCTATAAAGGACCTTCCGGAGATTTGCCGGGCGAAGGGATTACCCGCTCTGAATTTTTATCGAAGACTGCATTGGTAGCTGCCGCTATACCTTTTGGGACAATGGTATATGGTATCGTATCGGGCGCGCATGATTATCGCGTAAGAAGAAAGACTATATATTTACCCAACCTGCCAAAAGCCTTCGATGGCATAAAGATCGGACAATTGTCAGATATACATTCCGGCAGTTTCTTTAACAAAGTTGCTGTGAAAGGCGGTGTGGAGATGATGCTACAGGAAAAGCCGGATGTGTTGTTCTTCACCGGTGACCTGGTGAACAACGAATCCTCTGAAGTAAAAGATTATATAGATATCTTCAACAAACTCAAGGCACCGTTGGGTATATATTCGGTTACCGGTAATCACGACTATGGTGATTATCATCAATGGACTTCACTGGCGGCCAAACAAAAAAACTTCAAAGACCTGATGGAAGCACATCGCCTGATGGGATTTAATTTGCTGATGAACCAGAATCATTTCCTGGAAACAGGAGGAGAGAAAATTGCTGTGATCGGAATAGAGAACTGGGGCGAACGCAAGTTTTCAAAATATGGTAAACTTGATAAAGCTTATGCCGGGACGGAAGAATCGTCTGTAAAACTTTTGCTTTCGCATGATCCCAGTCATTGGGACTCGCAGGTACGTCCCCTATACCCGGATATAGATGTAGCCTTCGCCGGACACACGCATGGGTTCCAGTTTGGTATAGAGATTGGCAATGTAAAATGGAGTCCGTCACAATATGCGTATAAGCAGTGGGCCGGACTATACCAGGAAGGTTCTCAATATCTGTATGTGAATCGCGGCTTTGGTTACCTGGGATATCCCGGTCGCATTGGTATGCCGCCTGAGCTCACTATCATCGAGCTGAAGCGCGGATGATGTATACTATATATATCGTGTAGTCTACTATAGCTATATATTCAGAAAATGCGCGATCTTCTCAGCGTCCAGTGTGAACTCATCGCTGCGATGTGCGCTTAGTCCTTCCTGCAGGCTGGTAATGGTACCTGCCTGCACGGCTTTGGCAACCATGCCCACATAATGACCGGACCCACCGCGGCCGCAGTATAAAAGGGCATCAGCGCCTGCTATATCTTTCAGAACAGACTCGCAGTAATTTAACGCGAAACGATTTCCGCCAATAACAAAGCGCGGTTGAAACGATGCATCGGCACCGTTATACAGAATGCTGCAATCCAGGTAATCGATCTGGTAACTCTGTAACTCACGACCTCTGCGAATGGTATCTTTATAGAACGAATCACTGCTGTCGATAACAATATCGCTTACGGAAAGATAACCTTTGAGGAGGATAAGGATCTGATCGAGGAGTTCACCTGCCGGAATGGTAATCCAGACAACACGTTTGGAAACTATACTTTCAAAGAACACCTTCAGCGATGTTGCCGTCTTGATGCCCTGCCCCTCGATAGTTTGCAGGGTAACTTCATCATGGTCGTAAACAATAACATCATGTCCGCTGGCCTGCAGGTCAAGTGCAAGATTCAGTGCCGTACCTTCAAAACCGATCAACCCGATTTGCATACCTATATATATTGAAGGCGAAAGTTAAATCACCATCCTGACAAAATAAAACCTCAGATCAGTGCCGAAGCTTTCATGTCCGAAAGAACACCCATGTTGAGCAGCAGGCTGTTGGTAAGATTACGGAACAGCGGGAAAATACTTTCTTTATATACCTGGTGGTTCTCAATATTAGGGGTAAAGATACGCACACTGTCGGGCTTGAGTGAACGATAGTCGGTAAGCGCATTTATTTTCTTGAGTGTCATGTAGGCTGCACCGATAGCCGAGGCGTCATCTGTATTTACCAGTCCGATAGGTTTGCCGAATATATCCGCCAGTAACTGCACCCACCGGTCGGAGTGAACAAAGCCACCACTCACATTAACCTGTTGTATAGCTAATCCCGATTCTTCCAGGCACTGACTAATGTGATAAAGCGACAATGTTATACCTTCCAGCACAGCACGGGTAAAGTAAGCTTGCGTGTGACGTGCTGTTATACCAAAGAATACACCGCAGGTTTCACTGTTCCACAACGGAGCACGTTCGCCTAATATATAGGGCAGAAATATCAGTCCGTCCGAGCCTGCTTTTATCGTGTCGATTTCCCCGATCACTTCATCATATATAGCAGCGGCTGCAATATCTTTTTTCAGAAAGCTCGATAAATACCAGCGCAATGCAACGCCACCGTTATTGATCGGCCCACCGGAAATAAATGTACTTTCATCCAGCCGGTAGTTGAAAGTCATCGCACCAAAATTGAAAGTCGGTTTGGTATTCGCCACACGTATAGCACCGCTCGTACCAATCGTGAGGGCTGCTATACCGGGCTCAACTGCAAAGCTTCCTACGTTGGCACAACAACCATCGCTTGCGCCTGCCATAAATGGTATACCTGCAGGAATCTCTTTGGCATCAGCTGCCACCTGCGTAGTGATACTTCGTTGAAACGTTGTGCTTACCGGTATAGAAAGTTTGTCGGCTGTGATACCACAGAGCTGCAAGGCTGCTTCGCTCCATTGTAATTTTTCAATATCGAATAAACCTGTTGCCGAAGCAATGGAGTGATCGATCTCATACACACCGAAAAGTCTGAACCAGATATACTCCTTTATAGATATATACTTTGATGCAGCGGCATATACGTCAGGATCATTTTCGCGCAGCCAGATAATCTTGCATAAAGGTGACATCGCGTGAACGGGCGTTCCCGTTTGCTGGTATATCAATTCGCCTGTGGGTGAGTGCTTGATGCGATCGGCAATGGAAGCACTTCGGTTATCCGCCCAGGTAATCATGTTCATCAGCGGATTGCCCGCAACATCTACCGGTATAAAACTGTGCATGGCCGAGCTTAGAGAAACACCCTGAGGTGCCTGCTGAAGTGCCTCGATGGAACGAAGAATACATTTCAGAAAAGCCTGCCAGATAATTTCGGGAGCCTGCTCGCTATAGCCCGGGTGCGGAGACAGGGTAGGG
>CAMLLI010000420.1 GCA_946480685.1 uncultured Flammeovirgaceae bacterium
ACTCTATGTGGAAGATATATTTCTGTCGTTCTATGGATTTATTCAGAAACTAACAAATGAATCTTCCAATTACTTTGCCTTTGCAATCGAACAATATCCAGCGCATCAACCCCATATGGCCTTGTTCATTGCTTTCCTCAAGCTGTTCAAGTTAGCACAGGATCAAATGAACAGCATAACAGGTCGCATGCTTGATTTCTATTACAGAGATGTACTGCAACTTGTTGAGAAAGATTCTATACCCGATCGCGTTCATATAGTCTTTGAACTCGCAAAAGATATAGCCGAGTATGCTATCGCTCCGGGCACAGCATTACTGGCTGGTAAAGATGCTTCCGGCAAAGAACAGGTATATAAAACGGAAGCCGACCTGGTGGTAAACCAGGCGAAAGTAAAAGAGCTGAAAACAATCTTTGTAGAGAAGGAAGTTGCAAATGAAGTAACGTTTATCGGCTCGATATCAGCTCAGCCGGTAGCCAACTCGTTGGATGGTTACGGAGAGAAATTTACCGATCCATATCCCAAGTGGCCAGCGTTCGGCAGGCGCCTGAACCGGAATCTGGACTATAAGAATATATGCCAGGCTATAGACATCGTGCGAAACCAGGCGGAGTGGCGCAATGAAGCAGCGATTGGTTTTGCTATAGCGTCACCTCAATTGCTTTTGCAGGGCGGTAATCGTTTGATCGCCTATCGCCTGCAGGACCTTGGCAAAGTATATACCGGTGGTACATCTGAAACAGAGCGCCAGGTACGAATCCTGTTTACAGCTGAAAAAGAATGGCTGGTGGTTCAGAAACGTATGACGGATGCACAATTCAAAGCACTCCCAATCAAAGGCGCCACTGTATTTGCCGAAACGCAGGAAACAGAAGGCAGTTATTATTTTGACACCGACACGCTATATATATACCTGCCGGCAAGTCTTCCGGGCGTTATACCATTTGATAGCGCTGTACACGAAGGTGCCTTCGTTACGACAAAGCCTGTTATGCAGGTATTGCTGGGACCATCTGTCATGATCAGTGAAAATGATTTCGGTAAGCTTGCCTTTAACAGCGCTTCACTGGAAGTCCGCGTGGGTTCGGTAGTATCCGAAGACCAGGATGCACAGACGTTCTTCGATGGACTAAAAGTATTAACACTTCAGAATGACGATGGTATAGTAGATCCATCCAAGACCTTCGACCCTTTCACCGCATATCCCAACCGTGGTAAGAGCCTTTATGTAGGCAGCCCGGAAGTATTCAATAAGGAACTTGACGAATTATCGCTGCACATCCGCTTCGCGAATCCCATCGATGATATTGTTATCGGGTTTGCTGCTGTCAATAACTTTGATCAGTTCATGGCAAGTGTGCGTGAATCCAGAACCTGGACGCACGTGCCAGTAGGCTTTGGCAGCGTTACACAAACTGGTCTCGCGCGGAATCTTTTAGCAGGTGAAGGCGGTATCAAGATTTTGAAACGTCACCCGCTTACAGAGGAGCAGCTCTATACAACGGCTTCTGTAAAAGGATTTCTCCAGGTCGAATATGATGTACCTATATATTCCGCCACTGGTAAAGGTATATATGAGAATATGCAGGAAGCTGCGCAGTTTCTGAAAGTAAAAGAAATAGCCGTAAGTTATCATTCTCTGCTTGAAAGACCCGAAGCAGGAGTAGAGCAGTTCTTTCATATATATCCGTTTGGTGTTCTGGAGGCTGACCTCAATGCGAGAACGCAAACACGTATGCTGGCACGTGACCTCGCACCAACACTCGCATCAACTTCCGCTATAGCAAAACTGCGCAACAATAGTAATGATTTACTGACCGATACAAAGGGCAAATTATTTCCGCAGTTTACTTACCAGGATCCGTATGCTAAATATACCGACATTGGTATCAGACCAGCGGTAGCGGGACCAAAGTCAGATTACCCGGTTATCACATCAACGGTACCCGGTGCCGCGAAGAATTCACCACGAGAAATAACAGCGCTTGAACGACTGATGATCGATGCCAGTGGCGTTACCGAAAAAATTACGGGCAGTGCCAATCAATACTCGAGCTTGCTGCAGGAAGAAGGTATGCTTTTCATTGGTCTTGAAAATCTCAAGCCACTTCAAACTTTATCGCTGCTGTTTCAATTCGTAGATGGAAGTGCAGAGGATGAAGACAACGATCCGCCGGCAATTCACTGGTCATACCTCGTGAACAACGAATGGCGTCCGTTGAAAGGTGAAAATATAGTGGCTGATGATACGTTCGGATTTCAGACTACGGGTATCGTAAAGCTGGATATACCAGCCGACATCACCAATAACAACACAATCATCACCACCGGTTTATACTGGCTCTGTGCAAGTGTTACCGAGCATGCCAACCGTATACCCAAGCTTGTTGATGTAGTGGCGCAGGCCGTCATAGCAACATTCGAAGACCAGGATAATGATCAGTCACACTTCGACAACGCGCTGGCTTCAGGCAGTATCAGTAAACTTGCTGTGAAGGTTGCTGAAGTAAGCAAAGTAATACAACCTTTTGCTTCGTGGGATGGAAAACATCGCGAGAGCGGCAAAGAGTTTTATACCCGTGTAAGTGAACGACTCCGTCACAAGGCACGTGCGATCAATGTCTGGGATTATGAACATCTTATACTCGATCGTTTTCCATCGATCTATAAAGTAAAAGCGATACCGCATGTCGATCCGGAATGTATATGCAGACATACAGATCCGAACAGTCCTTACAATCCGGAGAGAGTCGAAGATTGCTGTGGTCCGCAAGTAGCACCTGGGCATGTACTCATTATACCCATCGCTAATTTCAAAAACCGGAATGCAGTTAATCCGTTGCAGCCAAAGACTGGTCGAAGAACATTACTGGAGATCGAGTCCTATATCAAGAAACGCACATCGCCTTTTGTAAAGGTTCATGCAAAGAACCCGGTATATGAGCAGATCCTTGTGTTCTTCCGGGTGAAGTTTTATACCGGTATAGATAAAGGATATTACCTGAAGAAACTCAACGAAGAGATTGTCCACTACCTGACACCGTGGGCATTCGATGAAACAGCAGATATAGTATTTGGACAGAAGATATATGCATCATCGATTATCGACTTCATCGAGGAAAGGCCGTATGTTGATTTTATCACGGACTTCATCATGGTTGTCTGTAAAGATGAATGCTGTACCGATGAAGAAGATATACCACAGGATGAATCGGTGCCCCAACAATCTCCGGAAGGAAGACCGATCGTTGTAGGCGTTGTCTACGACAGTCGAAGTAACGTAGCGCTGGCGGGTGTTAATGTTCAGATTAAAGGCACAAACAACGGCACCGTTACGGATGCGAGCGGAGCGTTTACCCTGAGACCGGATACCGTGGACGATGTCACACTGACATTGAGTTTTGCAGGCTATACATTCAAGGAAGTAACAACACCGGTGAATCGCGCATGGAAGATATACCTCCTGCAGATTGGTTCATCCCATGATTCTGAAGATAAAGATTTGATTGAGACACTCAGCAACCTGTGTGGATGCAATGACTTTGAACATTTACTCCGTGAAGATTCTGAATTCAAAGGAGAGATCGTAGCACAACCTTCTACACCACGTTCAATTCTTGTATCAGCACCAAAACATATTATTATACCCTACGAAGAGAAACCGCGGCTCACGCCTTGTGAAAAGTTACAGCAGTCAAGGCGCACAGCGTCCCTGCGATCATCATCAACGTCTAACGATACCGTTACGATACTTGAATCCGGAACGTTGCTGGCCGAACGAAATATTGAACGCAGTAAAGACGTAATCCGGCCACTGTCATCCGGTAAACCAACCGGGAAGAAAGATATACCGGCAAAGAAACGTAGCGGCCGATCAAAGAAATCAGACAAGTAAGTTGAGGTAAGTATAGCCCTGTATAAATATGAAAGACCCTATCACCCTTGATAAATCAAATCCACTGCTGCCGGCTGAAGACTATGTAGCACTTCGCAAGCAAGGTTTTAAAGAGATTGAGAAAACCGGTAGTGACCATTGGACTGAGTATAATAATTCAGATCCGGGTATAACTATTCTGGAAGCGGTGAGCTATGCTATAACAGACCTGGCGTATCGCACCGGCTTTGAGATGAAAGACCTGTTGGCACCCGAGCAACTCACACCGGATACGTGGAAAGAAATATTCTATACCGCACGAAAAATTCTGCACAACAGTCCGCTGACGTTGAACGACTATCGCAAGATAATTATTGATGTGAGAGGTGTTCGCAATGCATGGATCGAACCCAGCAAAAATTATGAGGTGCCGCTCTGGATCAACTACAATGTATACGAAAATAGGAAAGATAATGACTGTCAGTGTGAAGACGCTGACGACAATGGGTGCTATGGAAAGCTGCAGCTTGATCCTGTAACACAGGATCAGGTTACAGCCTGGAAGCAGGAAGCAACGGCCGCGCTAGACGAAAAAATTCAAGCTATAACAACAAAGGTTACCGAGCTGGAAGAAAAGATCACAGACCTCAATGAGAAAATTGAAAATACGGAAGATGAGCTCGACAAGGGAAAACTAATAAAGGAACGGGACAAGCTGGCGAAAAAGCGAGACCGAAAGATTGCGCGAAGAATATCACTCGAAGAAGAGAAAGCAATTATAGCAGCATTGCCCTATATACCTTCCAAGATCGTTGAGTTCGAAGGACTCTACAACGTTACGGTAGAGTATGAGGAAGACGTTATTGAAAATGAAGACCGCGATGAAATACGGCAACGGGTTATCGAACGCCTTACCGGTCATCGTAATCTCTGCGAAGATTTCCTCAGCGTGCAGGCTGTTGAGTATGAAGACTTCGGTATAGCAGGGTCTATTGCGCTGGAAGAATATGCAGACCCTGACGTAGTACTGGCTGCTATATATTTCACCATCTATAAATATTTCACACCTTCCATTCCGTTCTATACCATTCAGCAGATGCTTGA